>DASUHB010000072.1 GCA_036273715.1 Gemmatimonadaceae bacterium | reverse complement strand
GACTGTCCAAGTCGTAGCCGTACGCCAGGCCGTAAACATGCTTCGAAAAATCGTTGCCATTCCACGTGCGTATTCGCAGTGTGTCGGTGGTTAGGCGACTAGCGAGATCGTACGAGCGCGAAATGAGTGCATCGCGATTGTCCGCCGTGAGTAGGTTGCTCATGGCGTCGTAGCTGAAGCTTTGCGAATCGGCTGCAACGGTCAGACCTTGTCGTGACGAAGCCCGGCAACACAATGCGCGCGTCGTGGGACAACACCATCGTGGGCCGCATCGTCGTGTCGGCCACTCGGCTTCGCGCGGAGACCAACTCTGCCCGGCGCGCCGATGCGCTCCGCGCCACGCTGGAATCGCACCTTCAGGGATTGGTTCTGTTCCGCCTTCGGAAGGAGGAGAACACCGCCCAACTCATCGCGGAAGCGCGCGAATCGCATGCGCCGCCGACGGAGCGCGAACCGTTACCGCCCGAGATGTCGGCGACCGTTCGGGAGTTCCGCGAGCGTCAGATGGCAGGCTGGATCGACGAGTCGATTCCAGCGTTAGGAGGTCTCACGCCGCGCCAGGCAGCCGCGTCGCCCAAGGCGCGACCAAAGCTGGCGACGCTCCTCAAACAGTTTGTGCAGCACGAGGCCCGATTGCCGGAGGAGGAACGCATCGATCTCGGAGGCCTGCGTAGCGCACTCGGTTTCTCTGACCTGTAGCTCTTGCTCGCGGTTAGTCCGTAGCGTGGCCGCCCTCTGCATGGCGGAGCCGCTCGAGCTCCTTCCGTAGAGGCGTCCAGTAGGCTCGATCATTTGCTCGTTCAACGTCCTGCTCATGCTGCAACTCGCGCTCGATGTCCTCCGGCTCATCACGCATGGCCGCAGCCACGGCCGCGCGTTCGCGACCCACGGGCTGCGCAGCCTCGGGGAACGAACGTACGCATTCGACGAGGAGCTCGGGCGAGCGGAGCTCCCGCAGCCAGAAATCGATCCGCGCCGCAGTCGGGTCTTCACGAAACGAGAAGTAGTTGGCTTCGATGAGTCGCCGAATCATCGGCCAGTCCTTGTCTCGCTGCGTCTTCTTGGCCTTCACCAAATCGGTGAGCGCCAGAACATCCACATCCAGCCGATCCGGCGTCTCCCCAAGCGTCACGGTCGTACGCCGTTCCCATAAAGCGGGAAACGGATCCACGCCGCGCATCTTCGCCATCACATCCACGCGAAGATCGCGAACGTCCTGACGCGCACACCGAAAGTGCACGGCGTGGCCGCGCTCGAGATATTGGGCTTCAAACGGGGGAACATACTCGACGGTCGCGTCCAGGGTCACGAACGCATCGGCTAGACGGCGTAGGTTGTCCATATCCGCCAGCACGACGAGGTCCGCGTCTCGGCTAAACTCCGCTGCGCCGTATAAGACGCACGCTTGGCCGCCCATCAGGAGGGAACGCACCCCGTGTTCCCGCATCACCAAAAGGACTTTGTGTATCGGGCTCGGAATCAAGAGTGCCTCCAAAGGCCAAATACGTCGCCCACAGGCGGCTGCTCTCCAACCATCGCTCGGCGGGACTCAGACGGTACCAGTGCGCCCACTCAGGGCCCACGAGCGAAACTGGCGACAGGAGGTTTCTCACAGATTATGAAATGCACGTCGGCCAGTCACGCGACAAGCGTCGGGGTTAGTGTGACGAGGCTCTGCCACGCAATGGACGCGCCGAGGAGATTGTGAAAGGTACTGCCGGCGCGGCGAGCGCGGCGGCCGGGTCGAGTGTAGAACATTTTGCTCATAACATTGAATAAAAATACTCAGCGTACTGAGTAAAATGTCGAGGCTCGCCCCGTTGCCTCACGCCATCCGCCGAGCGTAATCTATGGCCATGGTCCAGTCGCTCGACCACTATTGGACGCCCGAGGAGGTGCGCGCGCTGCCCGATGACGGCACCCGTCACGAATGCATCGACGGGTTGCTCATCGTGACGCCGGCGCCCAACGCGCTCCATCAGCGTGCGGTCGCGCTGCTGTGGGACAGTCTGTCTCCATACGTGCGCCGCGAGCGCATTGGCGAGCTGTTGCCGTCACCTGCCGACATCGAGATCGAGCCGGGTACACTGGTCCAGCCCGATCTGTTCATCTATCGGATTCCTGCGGAGGGAATCGCGAAACGCGACTGGTCCATCATTAAAGAGTTGCTGCTCGCGGTGGAGGTTCTTTCGCCGTCCACGGCGCGGTTCGACCGCGGACTCAAGCGCCGATTCTATCTCCGTTCGCCGACCGAGGAACTGTGGCTCGTGGATATCGACTCGCGAGTCGTCGAACGATGGCGGGCGGGCGATGCGCGCCCTGAGATACTTGCGGATCGCCTCGTGTGGCATCCCAAGCGCGCTCTCGAGCCGTTGTGTATAACGTTGGCCGAGTTCTTCGCGGGCGTGCACGGGGAGGCCTGACGTGCGCGCGCGCTATTCGCGAGGCTGACGCCCACCGTCCTCCCACATCCGCCGGATCATATTCATCTGGCCGGCATGATAGGCATCGTGCGTCGCCACGCCTAACACTTCCATGGCGATCGTGTGACTGCGGCCGGGTCGCACCGTCGTGAGCACACGACGGCTCGCACCCGACACCGCGGCCACAAGCCGCCGATGCAGCGACTCGAGCAAGCCGAGAGCGTCGGCCCACGCCTCGGGGGTCGACGCCGGAGGCACCTCCGGCCACCAGGGCTTCGTTAGGCGGTGCGGAAATGCCGGGGCCTCGATGCCCATGCGCTTGAGCATCATCTGCCGCGCGTAGGCGAGATGCAGCGTGAGCTCCCAGATGGTGTGCCGGCCCGGACCTGGCCGCCAACTCGCCGCGTTCGCATCCACACCTCGCAGCGCCTCACGCACCGCCGCTGCGGGACCATGCCAGCCACCCCGGTAGTAGTTCTCCCGCAACGACCGCAGCAAGAGCGGCGTTGCCGGCGTGAGGGTCCGCTCGGCGCGCCTGCGCTGCACACTCGATTGAGCCATGCTCGATCCTCGATCCGTGATAGTGCCCTACTCCAATTCGTCGATCGACTTCGGCCAGTCCTCGCGCAACAGCCGCGACATCGCGCGGTCGGCCAGCAGCCGGCCGCCCGTCTGACACCGCGCACAATAGTTCGTCTCGTTGGACGCGTAGCGAATCCGCTGCACCGTCGTCCCGCAGACCGGGCAGGGCTTGCCGTACCGCCCGTGCACGCTCATCTCGTCGCGAAACGCCGTCACCTTCTCGGGAAACTCGCCGCCTAACTGAGCACGCAGCCGGTCGGTCCATTCGCGCAGTACCACCTGCACGGCCTCGTACAGCCGCGACACTTCTTCGGGGCTCAGCTTCCTGCTGAGGGCGAGCGGCGAGAGGCGCGCGCGGTGCAGAATCTCATCGGAGTACGCGTTGCCGATCCCACTGAAAATTCGCGGATCGGTGAGCGAACGCTTGAGCGTGTGGTTCTCCCGCCCGAGCTGCTCGGCGAACGTCGCGAGGTCGATCTCGAGCGGCTCGATGCCGCCGCGGTCCATCTCTCGCAACGCCGCCTCACCCTGCACGATGTGCAAGGACGCGCGCCGCGTGCTACCTGCTTCCGTGAGCGCGAGCACGCCGGTCGGGAAGTGAAACGTCGCCAGCAGGTTGCCCGCCGGCATCTTGGCGCCGGGCGCGCGCCAGCGCAGCCGTCCCGCGATCATGAGGTGGATCACCACGAACATCTCGTCGCCCATGTCGAGCACGATGCGCTTGCCTAACCGGCGCACGCCGGACACGCGCCGCCCTTGGGCGGCCGAGATGGGCGGCGACACGCTGCGCAACACGAACGGCGTCTTGATCGTCAGGTGCTCGAGCGGCTGGCCGATCACCCGCGCCGCCAGGGACTCGACATAGATGGTGACGTCCGGCAGCTCGGGCATGCGATCAAGCGCGAGTCAACGGGTGAGGGCGACGGGCCGGAGCAGCAGGCGCAACGCCGTGGCCACTTCCCATCCGCACAACAACGCCACGGCGCCCAACACGAGCCGGCTCGACTCGTCGAAGCACAACACGCCCACCAAGCCGCCGGCCGCCGCGATCCATGCCAGCCACGCCAGCCACCTGGGCTGCGCCGCATCCCGCCACTCGACGATGCCCAACACGAGTGCGCCTAACGCAATGAGCCCGTTCCCGAAGCGCGCGGCCATCAGCCCAAACCCGTGCACGGCGTCGAAGATGGGCGCCATGTCCGTGCGGCCGGCCGCGAACAGAGCGGCCATGCGAGTTCCGGAGCGGGCCATGAGCAGGATGTCGAACGCGTTGAGCGTCATCCCGATGCATACGAGCGCAAGCGCGCCCACGAGCGCGGCGCGCGCATCCTCGCTCGCCCCGCCCAACCGGACCCACACGCCCGTCATCACCAGTGCGGACCCCGTGAGCATCGAGAGATGCATGAGACGCCAGCCCGGCGTCGCGGCAATCACACGCAAGTCAGCCGAGCCGACGCCCGCGCCGGTGAGCACGGGGTGCATCACGGACCCGGCGCCAAGGAGCGCGGTTCCCACGAGCAGGAACACGGCGAGGAGCCGCGCAGGCACGACGGAATCAGTCATCGGATGATCGCGTACTGGATAGCCATGCACGTATTCTTCACGGCGTGATGGTTTCCGCCACCCCCGCCTTCTCGAACTCGATGCTCGGTCGCGTCTGCCTCGTCACCGGCGCGAGCTCGGGACTCGGCTTCGCCACGGCCGCCGGACTTGCGCGTCTGGGCGCAACGGTCATCATGCTCAGCCGAAATATCGACCGCGGCAACGCAGCGCGCGACCGCGTGCGCGCGGAGACCGGCAACGAGAATGTCTCGGTCGTAACCGCCGATCTCGCCTCGCTCGACCAGGTGCGCCGAGCAGCAGCCGAGATCGCGCGGGACCACGCGCACCTCCACGTGCTCGTCAACAACGCCGGCATCCAGGCGCGTCGCCGACGCGTCACCGTCGATGGTTTCGAGGAAACGCTCGCCGTGAACCACCTGGCTCCGTTCCTCCTCACCGCACTGCTCGGACCGCTCTTGCGCGCGAGCGAGCCGGCGCGCGTGATAACGGTCGCATCGCGCGTGGAACGGATGGGCCGCATCCACCTCGATGATCTCCAGCTCGAGCGCGGCTACGGCCCGGTGCGCGCGTACGCGCAGTCCAAGCTCGCGAACGTTCTCTTCACCTACGAGCTCGCCGCGCGGCTCGCGGGGACCGGCGTCACCGCGAATTGCCTGCACCCGGGCTACGTGAACACGGGCCTCATGCGCGAGTCGCCCGCCTGGATGCGCGCCCTCTGGCGCCCCTTCCTGCCTAACGCAGACCGCGGCTCACGCTCGGCCCTCTACCTTGCGTCGGCTCCAGAGCTCAAAACAGTGACGGGCGGATACTTCGAGCGCTGCCGGCCGGCGCGCTCCTCGCGCCGCTCGTACGACGCAACCGCTCGCCGGCGCCTCTGGGATCTGAGCGCCGCACTCACCGGCGCGCCGCCGCTCGATGCCTAACTCCGTTCGGCGCGCCGGCCGGCCCGGAGCATGAGCGTGAAGGTGGCGCCGGCGCCCTCCACGCTGCGCACGCGCAGGTCGCCGCCCATCCCGCACGCCAATTCCCGGCTGATAGCGAGGCCGAGTCCGGTGCCCTCGCTGCTGTTGGTGAGACTGCGCTGGATCTGCACGAAGGGCTCGAAGATCGCCGTGAGGCGATTGCTCGGAATGCCGGCCCCGGTGTCGCTCACCCGCAGGAACACGACGCCCGTTGGGCCGCTGCCATCGCCGCGCGCGCCCGTGTCCACCGTGATCTGCCCGTCGCACTCGGTGAACTTCACCGCGTTCGACAATAGGTTGAGCAGGATCTGCCACAGCTTTTCGGCGTCGGCGCGCACCACGATCGCGGGATCGATGCGCACCTCGTAGCGCAGACGCTTGGCCGCGAGCTGCGGCTCGATCATCGGACTCACTTCCGCCACGGCATCGACGAGCCGCACGTCGCGCGTGCTGTACTCGACGCGGCCGGCCTCGAGCTTCGCGAAGTTCAGGATGTCGTTGATGAGCGAGAGCAGGTAGCGCTGGCTGCGCTGCACCCGCTTGAGCGCGAGGTGCTGCTCCGGCGAAAGCGGTCCGTGCACCTCGAGGGCGAGCAGTTGGACGTAGCCGGCAATCGCGTTGAGCGGCGTGCGGAGCTCGTGGCTCATCGCCGCGAGGAACTCGCTCTTCGCGCGGTTGGCATCGTTCACCGCATTCTCGGCGCGCTTCCGATCGGTGATGTCGACCAACACGCTCACCGCGCCTACCAAGCGGCCATCATCGTCGTGAATGGGATTCGCATGGGCGAGCGCCACACGCCGGCTGCCGTCTGGGCGCTCGATGAAAATCTCCCGGCCGTCGTACGCGCGATCGTTCCGCAGCGCGAGCGCGATCCAACATTCCTCGTGCGGAATCGGCGCACCGTCGGGCGAGAACAGCTTGAAGGACCCGCGGAACCGGTCGACAGGATCGTGCAATGCAGGCGCGCGGCCCCACAACTCGACCGCGCGCTCATTGTAGTACGTGATCAGTCCCTGCGCGTCACACGTGTGCCGCCGCCGGAAGCTTCTCCAGCAGTCTGCGAAATCGCATCTCGCTGACTGGCGCCGCGGCGTCGCCGCTCATGACCGCATGTGTTGTGACTGCAATCTGCTGCGCTCGGCTGGCCCTGTTCAGATGGTAGGGAAACTTGAGGGGAGCGCAAGGGCGGACAGGGCGGCACAAACCCGGACACCACCGGGGTCCCTGTCCGGTGCTGCCTGGCCCTGTCCGTCTTTTGTCCGTTCTCACGGTGTCACGCGGTAGCGGACCGCCATTCCCTCCTCGTTGTGGAAGGACACGTGGCAGTGAAAGAGCCACGTGCCGACGTCATCGGGAATCATGTCCGCACTCACCATCTGCATCATTGCGAGCTGCGCGACGTCGGTGCGCATGCCGTTCAACACGACGGTGTTGCCGTGCCAGTGCGGCGCATGGAAGTCGAAATCGTTGGTCGATGCCATGAGATACCACCGCACGCGCTGCCCTTTCTTGATCGTGAGATCGGCAAGCGGCATGCTGCCGTGCACGAAGCCGTTGATCGTGAACTTCACGAACCATGGATAGATGTCTTGTTGCAGGTGCGGGTTGCCAATCGGGCCCAAGGCGCCGAGCGAGTCCATCGTGAAGCGGGGCCCGAACGGTTTGTTCTCGATCCAACTGCTCTGCTCTTCGACCTGCATGAACGACGCGACGATCTCGCGGTCGACGTCGTTAGGCGAACCATCGGGACGTGCCTTGCCGCGCGCGGTGATGATCATCGGACCGAAGAGCCCGGTGTTGATGTCGCGCACTTCGTCCACGTGCGAGTGGTACATCCACATCACGGAGCTCGGGTCCATCGGCCCAGGGCCCGCGCGATCGGGAACGATCCAGAGGTAGGTGAACGTCGCGCCCGGTGCGACGCCATCATCGGCTTTGTCGCTCCCGCTCGTCCCATCATTGTACGGCACGCCTTCCGCGCTTTTCTGGTAGAACACGCCGTGCGGGTGGATGCTGTACGGACGTTGGGCATTGTTCCGGAACACGACGCGGATCGTGTCGCCCACGACGCCGCGGATGAGCGGCCCGAGGAATCCGAGATGTTGCCACTCGGCCGGCCTGGGCTTGAGCGTGCGGAACGTGCTGTCGGTGTACTCGCGATAGAGGACTTTCTTGTAGATGGTACTAACCGGACGCGGCTTGCCCTTCGCGAAGAAGGCCGTGTCTGCGTACGGCTGTCCGGTGATCTCGTCGCGGCCGCCGGGCACGTAATCCCAGGACACGTTGTCGGCGGCGATGAAATACGTGCGCGTCTCGGGGGGAGCGGATCCGCTTTGGGCAGCGAGTCTGCTCGAGGGTGCGACAGCAAGCAGCATCAGGGCTGCGCGTTTCATGATGAACATGGGCGCCTCGTCGCGCTGGCAGTGAACGACCATCGGAGTGGGGTGCGACCGGCAGTGCCAGGCGGGAAGCGCATGTGCACGGGTCGCGACACGCGCGATCTAACCGAGTGGCGTTATCCAGGCGCTATTTCGGCGTTATCGCAGGCAGCGTTCACTCATGCGGCCGCTCATGGCCCGGTGCTTGCGCCAGCGTGCATGCAGGCAAGGACATGCGATTCTTTCGACACAGGAGAGCGACATGGCCGCGCGCAAAAAGCATTCGCGAAAAAAGCACAGCTCGCGCAAGTACAGTAAGGGCGCGTCGAAGAGCGTGAAGAGCGCGATGCACCGCCGGAAGAAGGGGACGCTGAAGCGCGGAAAGTCGGGCCACGGCGGAAAGGTGAAGAGCCGCAAGCAGGCGATCGCGATCGGATTGTCCGAGGCGCGGAAGAAGGGCGCCAAGGTGCCGAAGAAGCGGAAGTAGTCGCCTAACCTGGCGAGAGCCGGCGGCGCCGGCGCGGCGACGGATCGAGTATGAACCACTGAGCGGCGAGCGCGAGCGCAACGCCGATGTACACGAGCGACGCCGGGACGGACATGATCAGTCCCGCGAGTTGCTGGTCCTCGAGCAGTGTGATGTGCCACGCGGCAGCACCGGGGGCGTGCGGCGGGTACCATCCACTGCGCGCGAACGCGAGGATGGCGCCGAGCGCGCCGCTCTGCATGAGCGTGAGGGCCAGATAGACCACGGCGCCGCCGTGGGCGAGCCGCCGCCGGCCGATGGGTTGGAACACGACCCACCAGAAGAGAAAGGCGGACACCAGAAAGCTCAGGTGCTCGAGGGCGTGCAGCCGCTCATCGCCCAACGCGGCGAGGTACGGGCCCGGCAGGTGCCAGAACCATAGCACCGCGAGGTTCGCGAGCCATACGCCTAACGGATCGCCTCCCGCCCACGCCGCGCGCCGGGCGCGGGGCGACGCGCGCCACCACCGGCCGAGCGCGAGGCGTCGCCGGTAGGGCAGCGCCCACAGCGCCGGCAAGAGCGGCTCGCCTAACGCGAGCAGCGGCGCCGCGACCAGGATCAGCAGCAGGTGCTGCACCATGTGCACCGAGAAGAGCGTCTCGCCCAGCGCGTCGACCGGCGACAGCAGCGCGATGGCGAGCGTCACGAGGCCAGCCGCGAAGCACGCCGCCTGAGATCGACTCACGCCGTGACCCACTCCGGCGCTGCGCCAGAGCGCTCGCACGCCGATGGCGTACCACGCCGCGCACAGGGCGAGCGGCACCGCGATCGACGGTGTCCATTGCCAGGCCGACCATACGTCGCCCGGCCCGACGATCGTCGAGCCGCCCGTGATCACCGGCAGGCCGGAACGGCAAAGAGCGCAATGATCCCGAATACAATGAGTGCGCTGAACAGCACACCGAACGGGATGCCCATGAACGCCATGTAGTGGAACACGGCGCTGCGCTCCGGGTCGCCTCTCGGGCGCGCGTCGTCGGTGCGCATCTTCGTCTGGCCCCACAGGCGCGCGGCGGTACCGAGTGATACCAGCGCGATGATCAGCGTGACGACCATGATGATGAGCGATCCCGTCCAGGCGCCGCCGGCCGACGACGTCTCGAGCAGATGGTCCATGGGATAGCAGGCGTGCGCGGTGATGGCGTACGCGCAGATCTCGTACACCGTCCACGCGGCCGGCGCGCCGAGGAGGGCGAACCATGCGGCGCCGTAGCCTTCAGCATGCGTGTGCGTCGGGGTCTGCGCAGCGGGTGCGACGGTCATGGCTCGAGCCCTCCCAGGTGCCTAACCAAGGCGCGGCGAGATATAGAGCGACGCGAACACGAACAACCAGACGATGTCGACGAAGTGCCAGTACATGCCGGCGTTGGTCACGGCGAGGTGCGACTCGCGCGTGAACGTGCCGCGGGCCGCCCAGATCTGCACCAGCACGTTCATGCACAGGCCGATGATCACGTGCGCGCCGTGAAAGCCCGTGATCGTGTAGAACAGCGATCCGAACGCGCCATCGCCGGCGCCGAACGGCTGCTTGCTCCACTCGATGCCCTGGATGATGATGAACGCCAGTCCGAGGATGAACGCGATGAACAGGCCAAGACGCAGGCGCGCCTGGTTGCCGGCGCGGATGCCCCGCTCGCCCCACATGTACGCGATACTGGACAGGATCAGCAGAATCGTGTTGGGCAGCGAGAGCGTGAGCTTGAGCGGCCCGTCTGGAGGCCAGGGCGAGCGCGACTGCGACCCCAGATAGAAGAAGCTGAACAGCAGGAAGCCGAACAACGCCGCCTCGGTCGCGATGGTCCAGACCATCGCCCACCAGCCGGGCGCGCGGCCTTCGCCGCCTAACTGAATCGTGCGATCGTACGCGACGGACGTCATGCGCGCTCTCCGGTGACGAGGTGACGCGGCCACAGCCATCCGATGAGGCACGCCAGCATGCCGACGCCGCCAAGGATGGCCAGCCACCACAGCGAGAACACCAGACCGTAAGCCGTGCCGAGCATCGCCACCGCGAGCAGGAACGGGAACATCGAATCCTCCGGCATGTGCAACACGTGCAGCGGATGCGCCTCGAGCGGCGACGTGCCGAATGTCTCGCGTCCTTCGGCGAGCACCACGCCTTCCGACACGTGGCTGTGCCCTTCACCGGAGATCAGGCCCGGCGTCGCGTCGCCTAACTGATCCTCCCACAACGGGAGCCGGCTCCGGATGATCGGGATCACGGCAAAGTTGTACGGCGGCGGCGGCGACTCCATGGCCCACTCGAGCGTGCCCGCATGCCACGGATTCGAGCCGGCAAACGCCCCGCGGCGCAGGCTCACGAAGATGTTGATCACGAACAGGAGCACGCCGACCGCGAACACCGCCGACCCGATCGTCGTGATGAGATTCACCGATCCCCATCCCGCGCTCGCCGGATACGTGTACACCCGCCTCGGCATCCCCAACAAGCCGCTGATGTGCATCGGGAAGAAGCCGAGGTTGAATCCGATGAACATCGTCCAGAAATTCCACTTGCCTAACGTCTCGCTCATCATGCGCCCGGTCATCTTCGGCATCCAGTAGTAGAACGCGGCCACCACCGGGAACACGTTGATGCCGATGAGCACGTAGTGGATGTGCGCGACCACGAAATAGGTGTCGGTCACCTGCCAGTCGAACGGCACCGCGGCGGTGACCACGCCCGACACGCCGCCGATCACGAACAGCACGACGAATCCGGCGACGAACATCATCGGCGTCTTCCACACCGGCGTGCCCAACCACATCGTGGCGATCCACGCGAACACCGCAATCGCGCTCGGAATCGCGATGATGATGCTGGCGCCGCTGAAGAACGACATCGACACGCCGGGCAGCCCGGTGGCGAACATGTGGTGCACCCACACGCCGAACCCGATGATGCCGGTCGCGATCGTGGACATCGCCACGTACGGATAGGCGACCAGCGGCCGTCGACAGAACGTGGGAACCATCTCCGACACCATGCCCATTGCCGGCAGCACGATGATGTATACCCACGGGTGTCCGAACATCCAGAACAGATGCTGCCACAGGAGCGGACTCCCGCCCTGCGCCGCATCGAAGAAGTGCATGTGAAAATGGCGCTCGAAGTACAGGTACGTCGTCGCGACGGTGAGCGCCGGCAGCGAGAAGACGGCCGCGAACGACGCCGTCATCGTGCCGTAGACGAAGATGGGCAAGCGGTTCAGCGACATCCCGGGCGCGCGCATCTTCATCACGGTGCCGATGAAATTGATGGCGCCGATGGTGGTCGAGACCGTGAGGAAGATCAACCCGAGGGCGTAAAAATCCATGTTGAGCCCCGGGTCGAACGGGCGCAGCGTCATCGGCGCGTACGCGAACCAGCCTGCGTTAGGCGCCTGCCCGATGCACAGCGCCGTGTAGATGAAAATGCCGGAGGCCAGGAACGTCCAATAGCTGAGCGCATTGACGCGCGGGTACGCCATGTCGCGCGAGCCGAGCATCAGCGGCCAGATGTAGTTGCTGAAGCCCGACAGCACCGGCGACGCGTACCAGAAAATCATCGTGATGCCGTGCATCGTGAACAGCTGGTCGTACGCTCCGGGCGACAGGAGATGCGCGTTGGCGTGCGTGAGCTGCGCGCGCATGATCAGCGCTTCGATGCCGCCCAGGACCAGGAAGATCAACGACGTCACGAGATAGCGCTTGCCGATGGTCTTGTGATCGACGGTGGCAAGGATGCCGTACAGGCCGGGACGCGCCTCCCACGTGTCGTGGAGCCGCTCGAGGGGTGCGGTCGCGATGGGTGCGAGAGTGGCCACGGCGATTCCTCTATCTGAGAGTCTCGAGGTATGCGGCGAGCGACTGCAGGTCGCGCGATGGCAGCGGCATGGACGGCATGTCGCTGCCGGGCTTGATGGCCTGCGCCGCGACGATCCACCCCATGAGATTCGCCTGTGTGTTAGGCAGCGCGCCCGCCGCGATCGTCGTGCGCGACGCGATGTGCGTGAGATCGGGACCCACGCCGCCGCCCGAACCGGTGCCGCGAATCGTATGGCAGTTCGCGCATCCACTCGTCATGAACACGCGGAGACCATCGGCGGCGGTCGGATCCGCCGGCTTCGCCGCCGGCGCGGCCTCATCGGCGAGCCACTTCTGAAAATCGCCGGGGCTGTCCGCGATCACGCGCATCTGCATGTGCGCGTGCTGGGCGCCGCAGTATTCGCCGCACGTCCCGCCGAACACGCCGGTGTGCCGCGCCTCGATCCACGTCGTGTTCGTCTGGCCGGGAATGATGTCGGTCTTGCCGGCGAGCGCCGGCACCCAGAAGCTGTGAATCACATCGCTCGTCGTGAGCTCGAGCCTCACCGGCTGGCCGACCGGCACGTGAATCTCGTTCGCGGTGACCACGGTGTGCGACGGCCCTGTTCCCTCATAGCGCACTTCCCACCACCACTGGTGGCCGATCACTTTCACCGTTGCCGCGGGCGAGCGCGTCGGCGCCGCGACGGCATCGAGCGTTCCGATGGTGAATATGAAGGTGACGAGCAACACGATGCCTGGAATGACGACGCCGCCCCACATCACCCAGGGCACGCCGGAGCGGCCCGCGAAGACGGCATCGTCGCGCGTCCGCCGTTTGCGGGACCGGACGTATGCCGCGAGCACCAGGATGGTGATGATGCAGACAACGGCGCAGGAGACGATGACCAGGAACCACCCGAGCCCGGTTTCGCGGCTGCCGGTGACGCCGTCGTGCGCGAGCACGTTCAGCGGCGTGCAGCCGGCCAGCGCGCAACTGCCTAACGCACCGGCGCTCGGCGCGAGACGGCGCGACAGGCGTGGCATCGGCGTCCTCACTGGCCGAGTGGTGGGTTCGCCGGCGGCGGCGGCGCGTCCGGCTCCTGTGGCGTGCCTAACGAGCGGATGTAGGTGATGATCTGCCACATCTGGTTCTGCGGAATGCGCCCGCCCCATGTCGGCATCCCCGCCGGCCGCCCTTCGGTGATCGTGCCCAACAGTTGGGCATCGCTGCTGCCGTAAATCCAGATGCTGTCGCGGAGGCTCGGCCCCATGCCGCCGCCCGCGCGCCCGCCGTGACATCCCGAACAGTTGTACTGCACGAAGAGCTGCCGACCCTCGGTCGCCGCCGTTGCGTCGCCCGCATACGGATTGTGCACGTCGCCGAAAAAGACGGTCGGATGAATGCCCGGCTCCACGCCGTTCGACGGCGTCGGCGTGATGCGATAGGCGACGGTGCCCGCCGATGCCGTGCTGACGCTCCCGCTGCGACTGCGCGGCTCCGCCGCCTGTTGATTGCAGCCGATGACAGCGAGCATCGCTCCGACAACGGCGATCGACGTGAGCACGTTCGGCGCAACCTTCATGGCCGTGTTCCTCCTGACGCGGTGTGCGGCGCGGTGTCGCCCGCGGGATGGTCGGTATCGGCGCGCGCCTGGGCTCCGTCGTCCGTGACTAACGGAACATGGTACTCGGCCAGGATGTGCCGGATGGCCGCGCGGCGCGTGTCCAGTTCGTGCTGCAGCGTTCGGAGCAGCGTCGTGTCGCCTTTGCGAACGCCCATCGCGATCGCGTACGCGAACGGGATCCCGTGGCCCGCCATCGCATCGCCGACGGGCGACACGTCCAGCGGCACGCGCGAGCGCGCGGCGTAGTACCCGGCGAGGGGACCCCACGCGATCGCGACGTCGACCTTGCCCTCCGCCACCGCTGTGATGAGCGTCGCCGGCGGACTGGGCTTGGCATAATTGCCGTAGATGCTGTAGCCGACCACGTTGCGCACGATGCCGCGGCCGGCGAGTGCCACGCCGGGCGGCAGGCTGTTGTAATCGTCGCCGATGACGTGGATGCCGATGCGCACGCGGCGCAAGCGCGGATCGTTCATCGATGCGAGGTGCAGGTTGCTCGAGCGGCGCGTGACGAACACGTACGTCGAGCGATAGTACGGTGTGGTGGTGCTCAGCTGCTCGTCGCCGGCGATGATGCCGATGACGACGTCGCAGCGTTGGGCGCCGAGGGTGTTGCGCACGAAGCCGCGCCGTTGGGCCCACCACGTGTAGGCGACGGGCTCGTGCAGGTCGCGGGCAACGAGCGACGCGATGCGGTTCTCGAAGCCGTGGCCGGCGCTGTCGCTGAACGGCATGTTGTTCGGGTCGGCGCACACGCGGAGCGCTCGCGGGCGCGCCGGGTGGTGCGCGGACCAGGGCGCCGCCGCGACGGTCGCCGCGACCAGGGCCGGCGCCGCCAGGCGCAGCGCAGCGGCGATCATGGCAGCGCGAACACGTAGAGCATGCCGCCCGGCGCCGTGTACTTGGGCAGGTCGGGCATCGCGCCCGTCGCGCCTAACGCAGCCGTCGGATCGCTGGCCGACAACCCGAGCGCGATCGCGCCTAACCAGCCACCGATGCCCGAGTACACGGCCACGTATTGCTTGCCGTCGGGCCCCTGGTAGGTCATCGGATTGCCGACGATGCCCGACCCCACCTTGAACTTCCACAGCTCCTGGCCGGTGCGCGCGTTCACCGCCTTGAACCATCCGTCCATCGTGCCGTAGAACAACACGTCGCTGCCGGTGACCACCGGGCCGCTCCAGACCGGAAAGCGCTCAGTAATCGCCCACACTTTCTTGCCCGTCGCCGCGTTCCACGCGATCATCTGACCGCGGCCGTTCCAACCGCCCGGACCCGCGTACATCCGCACGTCGGCGCCCAGGTACGGGGTGCCCGCGATGTAGCTCGCCTTGAGTCCTTTGTAGTCCATACAGAGGTCGGTACTCGGCGTGTAGAAGAGCGAGGTGCGCGGCGAAAACGCGGCGGGCTGCTGGTCGCGCGCGCCGGTCGACGACGGGCAGATGTCCGTCGTGTTCACGCCCTGGTGCGTTTCCTTGGACGGCACGCGGATCGGCTTCCCCGTTTGCGGATCGACACCGGTGGCCCAGTTCAACGACTGATACGGTTGGGCGACGAGCACCTGGCCGGTCTGCCGATCGATGGTGTACGCGAACCCGTTGCGATCGAAGTGCACGACGACTTTCCGGGCCTGCCCGTTGACCGTGAGATCGACGGGAATGTTTTCGTTGACTCCGTCGTAATCCCAGGAATCGTGCGGCGTGAACTGGTACCACCACCGGGCGTTCCCGGTCTTGGGGTCGCGTGCGAACACGCCGGCGCTGAAGAGGTTGTCGCCGGGGCGCATGTCCGGATTCCACACGCCGGGGTTCGCGGTGCCGTAATAGACGAGATTCAGCTCGGGGTCGTAGGTCATCCATCCCCACACCGTGCCGCCGCCTAACTTCCATTGATCGGGCGGCCACGTGGAGACGCCGAGGTCCTTTCCTTTGTACTGCGGATAGTACGGTTTGAAATCGGGCCCGATTTTCACTTCGCTGTCGGGGCCCGTGGAATACGCGCGCCAGAGAATCTTGCCGGAGCCCAGGTCGAGGCCGGCGGCCCAACCGTGCACGCCTAACTCGGCGCCGCTGTTGCCGACGAGCACGACGTTGCCCGCGATGAGCGGCGCCATCGTCATCGTCGATCCTTCCTGAAGCGAGTCGAGCTTGGTGTCCCAGACGACCTTCCCCGTCTTCGCATCGAGTGCGACGGTGTGATTGTCCAGGCGATTGAAGACGACCTTGCCGTCCGCGAACGACATGCCGCGATTGACGACGTCGCAACACGCCTCGCCCTGTGACGCGGGTGCGGTCGTCGGCAGGTAGTCCCACTTCACCGGTCCGCCGGTCCTGGTCAGATCCAGCGCAAACACGTGGTTCGGGTACGGCGACACCACATACATCGTGCTGTCGACGACGAGCGGTTGTCCTTCGAATCCGCGCGCCGTTCCCGTGGAGAACGTCCACGCGACCTTGAGATTCTTGACGTTGTCGGCTGTGATTTGTGCGAGCGGACTGTATCGCCAACCTTGCGCGTTGCGTCCGGGGAGGGGCCACGATCCGGCTGGAGGGGCGTCGGGCGCCAATGCGCCCGAGCTAACGGAAGGTGCTGCACCTGTTGCGGCCATCGCCATCGGAGCATGTTCGCCGCGGCAGGCGGCAACGGCTGCTGCGAGTGCAACGACTGCGATCCACGAGCCGGCGCATCGATTGCCCTGCCTCGACATCCCGATCCCTCCGCGTATGCGCGGACGGTCCGCGCGTCCAACTGCCACCGGTGTCGCGCACGCGATGTCGGCGCGATTCCAGAGTGCGGGGCCGGGTTTGCATATCGTGTTCCGGACGCTGGTCAGAACCGTCTAATCGCTGACAGCGTGCAGCCGCGCACGCTTCGCGTCACGTTCAACTCTGTTGACCACAGACACGGGCACGACAGTTGCTTTTCTGCCGAGCACTCGCCGGCGGTCAAGGCGAGGCACTTCGCCATTGGAGGATGCCATGCTTTGGACGCTGATCGTGATTCTCTTCATTCTCTGGATACTCGGCTTCGGCGTGTTTCACGTGGCGGGCGGCCTGATTCACCTCCTG
This sequence comes from Gemmatimonadaceae bacterium, assembly GCA_036273715.1. Lineage (NCBI taxonomy): Bacteria > Pseudomonadati > Gemmatimonadota > Gemmatimonadia > Gemmatimonadales > Gemmatimonadaceae > Gemmatimonadaceae bacterium. The sequence goes on along the minus strand of DASUHB010000072.1, from coordinate 197,715 downwards.
CTCGTGATCGCGGTCATTCTCCTGATCGTGCGCCTGGCGACCGGCCGCCGGCCAGTCGTCTAACCCAGCGGTCGTGCGTGTGGCGTCGCGTGGCCGCGCGCACGACCGACCGATCGCGGTGACGCGCGCGGCGGATGCGCGCGTACGAAAGCAACGGGGATTCGCGGGATGGGTGCGCGAGCTCGGGCCCGGGCTGATTACCGGCGCGGCCGACGACGATCCATCCGGTATCGCGACATACTCACAGGCCGGCGCCACATTCGGCTACGGCCTGCTATGGACCGCCATTCTATGCATGCCGCTCATGGCGGCGGTACAGACAATGTGCGCGCGCGTTGGTGTGGTGGCCGAACGCGGCCTGGCGAGCGTGCTGCGCACCCATTACTCGCGCTGGCTCCTGTGGCTGGTGTGTCTGCTTCTCTTCGCCGGCAACACGATCAACATCGCCGCGGATCTGGGCGGCATGGGTGCATCGGCGGCGCTGCTGACGGGCGTGAGCGCGATGTGGTTCGTGCCGCTCTTCACGGTGCTCATCCTCGCGCTGCTGGTGTTCGCGTCGTACACACGCATGACGCAGATCTTCAAGTGGCTCACGGTAGTGTTGTTCGCGTACGTGGCAGCGGCGTTTTTTGCGCGGCCGCATTGGAGCGCCGTGGCGGCGGGCACGTTTCTGCCGCGGTTCGCGTTGGACCACGATTATCTGCTCATGATCGTGGCGATCCTCGGCACCACCATCTCGCCGTATCTCTTCTTCTGGCAGGCCGCGCAGAACGCGGAGCAGGAGGAGCACGCGTCGCCTAACGTGGGGCGGCGCCGGCCGCGGTGGGCGGTGCACCGGTCGCTCGAGGGCGCCACCCGCGATGTCCGCGCCGGCATGTTCGTGTCGCAGGCCATCATGTACTTCATCATCCTGACCACCGGCGCGACGCTGCACGCGACGCATCCGGTGATCAACACCGCGTCGGAAGCGGCGGCGGCGCTGCGCCCGTTCGCCGGCTCGGGCGCCGCCGTGCTGTTCGCCGCCGGCATCGTCGGCACCGGACTGCTCGGCGTCCCGGTGCTCGCGGGATCGGCGGCGTATGCGTTAGGCGAAGCCGCCCTGTGGCGGACCGGGATGGACGAGACGCCGCGCAGCGCCGGCCCGTTCTACGCCGTGATGGCCGCCGCGATGCTGTTGGGCATGGTGCTCGCCTTCGCGCGCTTGAACGCGATGCGATTACTGGTCTGGTCGGCCGTGGTGAACGGCCTGCTCGCGCCGCCGCTCGTCATCGTGATTCTGATGATCTGCAACAACCGCGCGGTGATGCGCGAGCATCGCAACGGCTGGGGCCTGAATGCGCTCGGCGGCCTCGTCGCGGTGCTCATGTCCGCCGCGGCCGTCGCACTCATCGCGTCGTGGATCTCGGGCTGACCGACGGTCAGTGGATCGACGTGATGTCGATGATGCCCGACGGATGCCCCATGCCGTAACGGATCGTCGCGTCGCCGACGTCGAGGAAACGAATTTCCTCGAGCTCGTGCACCGGCAGCTGACGCAGCGTGTCGAACGTGCCGTAGTACATCCCGTCGACGAAGACTTCGGGCTGGTCGGGCGTGTCGAGCAGGATGCTCGTGTAGCCGCGGCTCTTGAGCAGCGACGGGCGGAGCAGCGAGATGGCGGTGTAGGCGTCACGATCGTCGACGGTCCGCAACTCCTTGGATGTGATGGGACTCGTGTCGCTGGACCGCACGGCGACGCCCGACGTCGGCTCGTGATGCGTACAGCCGGCGTTCAGCGTTAGGCACGCGCCCGCGAGCGCGGCGATGGACGCGCGACGCAAGGCACCCGGCACCTTTGACCCGGCCGCAGACATTCGGAACTCCGAGCGGGCTCCAGCATGACAATGCGGCCTCGGGGTCCAGAGCGCAACGGGCAGGCCCAACGGACCAAACGAAGCAGCCCCGGCCGCATCGGCCGGGGCTGCTTCACTGCCCGAGTCGGTTCCTTTGGTACGTCAGGATCCAGAACACGTGGGCGTCACGTCGCCGGATCGGGCATCGAGCTCTCCCTGCGGAAGCGGAGCGTTCTCCAGCGGCGGATTCCCGTTCTCCAACCCGAGTCCGACCGGCGGGTTGCTGCCGTTCAGCTTCCCGAACAACCGGGCATCCAGCCACCGATCCCCGCTCTGCCACAGCAGCGAGAACCGCTTCTCGTAGAGAATCTGATTCAGGATGTCGGTCGCCGAGGACAACGACTTGGCCGGCAGGCCGCCGTCGTTAGTCCGAACGAAGTTGGCCAGTGCGAGCGCCTGCGGCAGGCTGCCCTGCCCCCAATCGACCTCGGCCTTGAGGAGAATGAGCTCCTTGTTGAGCATGAGCGGCGTCGTGCTCGTCGGCGACGGATAGAGGTCGAACGTGATGTCCGACGACACGCCGGCGACCTTGATCGTGCTCGTGGAAACGACGTCGCGGGCGACGCGCTGGTCGCCAGGGTCCGATTCCGTCAACACGCGCGGATTGGCGCGCGTCGTCGTACTCGACGGATCACCGAACAAGCCGTTGGTCGCATCGCCGGTGTTGGTCGTATAAACGTATACCGGACCGAGATTCAGATTTTGCGCGTTCGTCGTGTCGACGAACGACGAATCCAGGTCGAGCGCCGCCGCCGAGAGCGCGGTCTGATCGATCGACCCATTCGTTGAAAAGTCCCGGTAGGCGAGGTAGACGTTCACCTTCGCCGTGAGCGCTCGGTTGAACTTGTCGAACGTTCCCGGCTCGTCGAATCCCGCGAAGCCGGACGGCAGCGAGAACGGGAACGGCGAGTTGATGCCGGCTTGCAGTTCGGCGTGCGCGGAATCGAGCAGCGCGACGATGAACCGCAGCGCGTCCGGCTTGCAGACGATCGCCGCCGGCGGATCCGTCGGCGGAACATCCACCGCGATCGGGATACCAGCCGTATCGCGCGACTCGATTGCGCGCAGGTACAGCAGCGCCTTCATCGTGCGAAGGTAGCCCTGCGACGAATTGATCTCATCGCCCGTTAGGACGCCGGCCGATGGATCGACCGCGGCGATGCCGTCGATGCCAATGTTTGCCAGCCGGATCCCATCGTACGGCCAGAGCGCCGTGCCGAGGAAGCCGCTGGGATCGACGCTCGTGCCGAGCAACTGCGTGACGAACCGCGGTTCGGACGTGGTGAGGACATAGGCGTCACGCCCGATGATTTCGTTGATGGTAATCTCGGTTTCGTTGTTCGCCCGGTCTCTGCTCAGCACGCCCACGGCGAGCGCCGCGACTTGCGCCCTCGACGTGATCTTGGAAAAGCTGTTGACACTCGCGTTGTTCAGATCGGGGCGATTGACGTCGGTACACGCCGCGACCGCGAACGCGCAGAGCATCAGCGCGAGATTGCGGAGTTGCATAACTCTCCTGCTGCGCGAGAGGAAAGCCGCTGGAGTCAGTGATGGCGCGCGCATTAGAAGTCCACCCCGATCGTGAAGAAGAAGCTGCGAGACGGAGGATACGGTGCGACATCCTGTCCACGGTTGATGTTCTGGTTGCCGAAGTTGCTGACCTCGGGATCGAGGCCGAGGTACTTGGTCCAGGTGTAGAGATTCCGGCCGCTGGCCTCGAGGCGAACCGCGGATGCCGCGCTACCGAACACGCCATGCACGAGCGAAGGAGGCAGCTCGTACGACAGCGTGATCTCGCGTAGCTTGACGAATCCCGCCGGCTCGATGTAGTCCGTGACCCCGTTGAAGAAGTTGTTGGCGCGGATCGCGGCCGCCGCGGTATCCCCGGCGGTGCCGTTCAGGTCGTACAGCGCCTGCGTCAGGTTCACGGCGTTGCCCCCGTGATGCCAGTCCACCAACGCGTAGAGGTGTACAGGTCCGACGCCGAAGTCGCTCGAGAACGTCATGACGTACTTCGGCAAGGCATCGCCCATCTGGATCAGATTGCCCGCCGAGTCGATGCCGACGAGCTGCGACGGCGAGTGGCCCTGCTGGATGAATCCTTCGCCGAAGATCGCGGCGAATGCGTTAGGCGCTTCGAACGCCGGGACCGGAAGGTTGGTCACCGTGCCTTCGTTGCGGCTGAACGTCACGCGCGCGTTCCAGGAGAAGTCCTTCATCTGCAGCGGGAACCCGCTGATCGACACTTCCGCGCCGCGGTTGCGAATCGATCCGCCGTTGAAAATGCGCGTGGCGAAACCGGTGCTCGGCGCCAACGCGGCCTGCAGGAGCAGATCCGTGTTGTCCTTCTGATATCCCGTGAGTGAAATCGAGAGACGCGAGTTGAAGAGACCCGCATCGATGCCGCCTTCGATTTCACGCTCGCGCTCCGGGTGCAGATTCGGATCGGCAACCGTGCCGACCAGCGCACCGGCGATCTGGCCATCGTTCGTGCCGCTGGCGATCGACGTGAACTTGTCGCCGTAGTTGGGCTCGTTGCCCGTCTCGCCGAAGGCCGCGCGAATCTTGAACTGATTGAACGCGCCGAACGTCGGCAGCTGGTACGACGCCGCGAACTTCGGGAAATAGTACATCCGGTTGACGAACGCGTTGTTCGTGCTGCGTTGGCCTAACAGACCAGCCGACAGGTACAGCTTCTGGTCCATGAGGAGCACCTCTTCCTGGCCGAACAGCGCCAGCGTGCGAACCGACGAGCGATTCTCGAACACGTTCACCGCCGAGCCGCGGTCGATGTTCGACTGCGAGCCCAGCAGGTTCTGGGTCACGACGTTGGTCTGTGTGATGTCGTCGTACCCGCGACGGAGTCCGAGCGACGTGGTCGCCGAGAAGCCGTTGTCACCGTTCAAGAACTGATGCTTGAGGGTGAGCGCGACCGGCGCGCGGGTTTCGCTCGCGTTCTCGTCGGTGGCCGTGCCATCCAACCCGTCGGCCGGCTCCCAGTACAGCTGCGGCGGCGAATACAGGTTCGAGTTGTACGCGTAGTGGTCGATGCCTAAATCGAGGATCGCCTGCAAGCTCTGCGGCCCCGCGGTGAACACGGTGTACGTCGCGTTCACCGAGCCGAGAAACCGGTACAGGTCTTCGGGCGTGCGTACGAGCGCGATCGTCTGCAGCGGGTTGCTTCCGTTAGACAGGAACGGATTGATCGGATAGACGCCGTTTTTCGGCTGGAAGTCGAAGAACGTCGGCGTAGCCGAGAACACGATGTACGGGCTCACGTTCACGTTGTCGTTGTTGCTGATGCCACGCTTCGTCAACGAGTGAATGAGATTCGTGTTCACCTGCAGCTGCAGCTTCGAACCGAACATCTGGGTCAGGTTGCCGCGCAGCGACTGCTTGTCGTAGCCGGTGTTCTTCATGATGCCGTTGTCGTGCGATTCGAGACCGGACACGAAGTACTGCGTGTTCTCGCTTCCGCCGCTGACGCTCAGATCCGTCTCGTACGAGAGGCTCTTGTCCCCGTACACTTCATTCTGAAAGTCGTGGAAGCCGCCGTTGTCCTGGAACCATTGCTCGACCGTCGCCGTGTCGACTGCCTTCCCGACGAACGCCTCGGCGTCCGCCAGGGAGAAGCGACGCAGGTCGATCGTGTGCGCGAGGCGGTTGGTGCCCAAGCGCTGCGTGACAGAGAAGCGCGGCTTGCCAGCCTGTCCGCGCTTGGTCGTGATCACGACCACGCCGTTGGCCGCTTCGGATCCGTAGATCGCGGCGGCAGACGGTCCTTTCAGAATTTCGATCGACGCAATGTCGGAGGGATTCAGGTCGGCGATGCGGTTCACGCCGTTATCCTGGTTCGACTGGCCCATCCCGCCGGCCGACTGCGTGAGCGCGTTCAGGCCGTTGTTGATGGTGGTGTTCGAGATCGGCAGCCCGTCCACGACGTACAACGGCTCGGAATTGCCGAAGATCGACGTGACGCCACGCATCTGGATCTGCATGCCACCGCCAGGCGCGCCGGAATTCGACGAGATCATGGCGCCGGCCACTTTGCCGGTGAGTGCATCGTCGAGCGTCTGTGCGTGCGTGCGCGTGAGATCCTCCGCACCCACCGTGCCGACGTCGTTAGCGACGTTTGCTTTCGAGACCTGCGTCGCTTGCCCCGTGATCACCATCTGGCTGAGTTGCAGCACGTCAGCCTTGAGCTGGATGGTGATTTCATTCTGATCGGGACCGAGTGCGACGCTCTTGGCCTGATAGCCGATGCGTTTGACGTCGAGCGTGATGGCGCCGGCAGGGGCGTTGGAGATGGTGAACTTGCCCGCGGCATCAGTGTAAGCGCCGATGGGCGCGCCTCTCACGGACACTCGCACGGAGAGAATCGGTGCGCTCGACTCGATGTCTGTCACCGTTCCGTGGATTGCCCGCTGCGCAAGTGCGGCTGGACTGCACAGGAACGAGAGCAGCGCCGCGTAGCGAAAGACACGACAGGTTCGCACGTAACCTCCTGCATGCGGGAGAAGGGAGAGACGTGAGCCTACATCGTCTCCCAGCGAGTAGACCCGAACTGGCGACGTTAAAGACATGTCATCGCTTCGTCAACACTCGCCGATCTCAGCAGCACGCTTGTCAGGCGGGAAAAAAAACGGCCCTCGGATGAGGGCCGTGCGTGGTCAGCAGTACGTCAAATGTTCGTTCGTCGCGGTCACCGCACGGGCTGGCGATGCGTGCGAACGAAAATCACAGCGACAGGAGGTACTGCACGAGGTCGGCCTTTTGTTGATCGGTGAGATTGAGTCCTTTTGCTGTGTCATAGCGGTTCACGACATCGAGCAGCGTCGCTGCGCTGCCGTCGTGGAAGTACGGCGGATGCTGCCAGACGCCGCGGAGCGGCGACGTGCGCCACTTTTTCGTCGCGCTGCGCAAAGCGTACATCGAATCCGTCGGGATTTCGGCCGGCAAATGCAAGCGTTCGTTTGCGTCGGTGAAGGTCGACCCGGCGTGACAGGTGGAGCACTTGCCCTGGCCCTGGAAGACGAGCTTGCCTCGCGCGGCGGCCGCGGAGTCGAAGCTGCCGGCGGGCGGCGCCGGCGCCGCAAGGCTGAGCTCGTACGCCTGGAGCGCGGGGAGTTTGGGCGCGACGGAGTCGGGCAGCTGCACGACATCGATGCCGAGCCGCGGGTCGGAGAAGGAGCCCTGGCCGTGCATCTGGGTCACGGCGACGTATTGGTTCCAATAGGCTACTTGCTGCCCGTCGCCGGTGAACGTTTCGCTGTGGATGCCGGCCAAGCCGTACGCGGGCGGAATCACCGTCGGCCCGTTCTGCCCGTCGAAGTTGAATCGAGGATCGTACTTGCCGGCGCCCCACGAGTTGTAGACGGCCTTCTGCGCCGCGCTGAGCGCGGGCGAGAGCGCGATGATCGCCCCGGGATTCAAGTCCCGGTTAGGCCAGCCGTCGAGCCGCGAGCCGATGCCCGGTGCGATCCGGTCGTCTACCGTCGAGTGGCAGAGCGCGCACGTGATGCCGACCTTCACGATGTTGTTGTTGGAATCCACCGTCGCCTTGACGCCGACCACCGCGCCTAACTTGAGCAGCGTGACCGTGGTCGCCGGGCTGTGGAGATCCACCTGCCCCGTCTCGATCGCCTGCAGCACCGCCGGCGGCAACGTGTCGGCGTCGACCTTGAGACCCACCGCCAGCGCGGTCGTGGGGTCGACCGCCGTCTGGATGACGGTGTTCATGTGCAAGGTATCGGTCCAGAACTTCTCGTCTCCGTAGGTATCGAACCGGAAAATTGCCTTGCCAGACTCGATGACCTGCCGAGAAGGCCGAGTTGCCGAGCTCGAGTCACACGCGATCGGCGCAGTGACGGCGGCGAGAGCCAGCGCGCCGAGGAGCGCGAGCCGCGGACCGAGGCGGCCGGCATCCGAGATTTTGTGCATGATTCACCCCACATGATCGAGAGACATCCGCGAGCCCAAACGCATAACATGATGAGCCAATGTGAATTAGAGAATTCACAAGAAACTCATTGTGTTATTGTGTATGAACCAGACGAACACCGCAACCGATCCGGGGTGAGACGCCCCGATCCGCCTGCGCAGCACTTCAATGAAGGGGTGAAATCCTGGCGACCTCGCCCTACTCGATCGCTGCCCGCACCCTCGCAAGACCCGACTGGAGAGCCGGCATCGACACGGCCCCAATTGAGCAGCGGAACCATCCGCCGTCGTTCGGAACACCGAACGCCTGAAACGGGATGATCGCGACGCCCGCTTCCTGCAACAGATATCGGCGGGCATCCTCGCTGCCGTGCAGCGTCCGGCCGTCTCTTGTCAGGCGGCCGTCCAATTCCAGCTGCACACTACCATAGATGGTCGCGATCGGTGGCAGCGAACCGACCGGCAGGCCGGCCGCGCGCATCTCATTGCACGCCGAGTGGATGGCGCCGAGTCGCGCGGCGATCGCCGCATGCATCGACTGGTGATACGTGTCGATCGATTCGTCGTCGCCCAACAATCCCGACGTCGCGATCTGCGCGGCACGCGGCGCCCAGGCCCCGACGTGGCTCAGGAAATCCGCCATGTGACGCATCACATCCGCGGGGCCCGTCGCCCAACCAACGCGCACTCCCGTGGCCGCAAACGCCTTCGAGATCGCGTCCACCGTGATCACGTAGGGCGCGACTTCCGGACACAGGATGCTCGGATGCACGTGGCGCGTGTCGCCCAGCGTCAGCATCCAGTACACCTGGTCGTAGAGCAGGAACAGCGGACGCTCGTTGGCTCCTCGCGTCGCGTTCTCGGCGACCACGAGCTGGCAGATGTCGCGCAAGGTGTCGGCATCGAAGGCCGTGCCCGCCGGATTGAGCGGCGAGTTGAGCACGAGCATGCGCGCCCCGCGCACGGGCGACTCGAGTGCGGCGCGCGTGGGCAGGAACGCATCGCCCACCGGACACACCACTGGCCGGGGAGTCGCGCCGACGATCTGACAGTAGTCGGCGTTGTTCCACGACGGCGTGGAATACACCACCGCATCGCCTGGATCGAGGATCGTACGATAGGCCGCGTAGATCGCGGGTCTCGCACCGGACGCGATCACAACGTTCTCGGCCTTCAACTCGAGACCGAGCCGCCTGCCGTAAAATGCGGCGACGGCATCGCGCAGCTCGGGCAGCCCGCTCGACGGCGGATAGTTCGTCTCGCCGGCGCGCAGCGCTTCCTGGATTCCGGACACGAGCTCCGCCGGCGCCGGAAATTCCCGCGGGCTGAAATCACCGACCGTGAGATTGCAGATCGATCGACCGGCCGCCGTTAGCTCGCGAATGTCGGCCGCGATGCGGAGAATCGCCGAGGCCCGCAACGACGCCGCAGCTCGCGAAACGCGTGACGCCGCTTTATCGCGCGTCGCGCTCGAAGAAGGCGGCGCGGCCGAACCGGTGTCCGCGGCCGTGGCCAAGTTGGTCGATGCATCAAGCGTCATTGCTGCTCTCGAAAGGCGAGTCCGGATGTCCGACGGGTTTGCGATGAAGGTAAATGAGCGCGTCGCACATCGCGAATTGGCCGACGCGGGAAGATCCAGGGCAGCCGCCTGACCGCTTTCTGACCGGCCGCCCGGCTTCCGACTCAGGGCCATTGCCAGTACTATGGACGCGAAGCGGCGGCATCACTCCTCTGCGCTTTGCGGCGGCCCCCCACGAGAGGGCCAGGTGCTCCAAGCGGACCCGGTTCAATGATTCGTTTTCGTACGCTTGGCGGCCTCGATCTGCGCGATGAAGACGGACGCGAGCTTCTCTCGATCCTCCGTCAGCCCAAGCGTCTGGCGCTGCTCGCATACCTCGCGATCGCCACGCCTGCCGGCTATCACCGCCGAGATACCATCCTCGCCTTGTTGTGGCCCGAGATGGATGGCGATCGGGCGCGCAGCGCACTCAGGCAGGCGGTTCACTTTCTGCGAAGGACCCTGGGCGCAGACACGGTGCAGGGACACGGCGCCGAAGATTTGGGCATCGTCTCGGATCAATTCTGGTGCGACGCGCGCGCATTCGATGATGCGCTCGCTCGCGGCGAGGCCGCGGAGGCGCTCGAGTTGTACGGTGGCGATTTGCTGCACGGCTTCTTCGTCACAGGCGCATCGAACGAGTTCGACGAGTGGCTCGCGCACCAGCGCTCCAGCCGTCGGCAGCAAGCTATCGCATCCGCGTGGGCGCTCGCGGATCGGTGCGAGGCAGCAGGGTCGGGAACAGACGCAGTCCGGTGGTCGCGTTGGGCGGCTGCGCGTGCGCCCGACGACGAGCGATCGCACCGTCGCCTCATCGCCCTGCTCGATCGGCTCGGCGATCGCACCGGGGCACTGCGCGCGTACGAGGATTTCGTCCGACGCGCGCGGGACGAGTTCGACGCCGAGCCATCGGCGGAGACACAGGCGCTGGTCACGGCGATCCGCGCACGGACCACGGCTTCAGCGACGGTAACCGATGCACCGCCCGCGATGCCGGCGCGCGCGCCGGTCGCACCGGCGCCTCGCCCGAGCGAGGAAGCAGCGGCGGCGGCAGAGGCAGCGCCCGAGGGGTCGAGCGTGCCGCCCGACGCGATGCTGCGACTCTCGACGGGGAGGCGTGCGCGCCGATGGCTCGCGCCGGCGGCGGCGCTGCTCCTGGCCGCCGGCGCGACCTACGGCGCAGTGGCCGTGCGGTCCGGCGAGCAGCCGCCCGACGCCAGCGCCGGCACGGTCGACGGCGCGCCAGGTTCCGTTAGGCGTTCGCGCGCGCCGCACGAAGTCGTCACCACCGCCTCGCCGATCGCCGCCCGGTTCTTCACCGCCGGGCTTCGCGCGCTCTACGACCACGGCGACGCGCGGTTGGCGCGGTCGCTCTTCCTCGATGCGTTAGACGAGGACACGTCGTTCGCCATGGCCGCGTACTACGCCGCGCAGTGCGCATACGATCTGGGCTCGCCGGAAGGACCCTCCCTCATGATCCGCGCGAAACGGCTTGCGCCGCGCGCCAGTGAGCGAGAGCGCCTCATCATTGAAACCGCGTGGGCATCCGGGACCTACGACCAGAACCGGATGGAAATCGCCGAGTCGCTCGCGACACGCTATCCAACGGAACCGGAAGGACACATCGCGCTCGCGACCGCGCTCATCGCCGCCGGCGACTTCCTGGGCGCGGTGCCGCACCTGCGACACGTGATCGACATGGACTCGAGCGAGGTAATCACGGCGCAGCCGTTGTGCGCGGCCTGTGTCGCGTTCGACAACCTCGTCCAGGCGTACATCATGGCGGATTCGCTTGGCGCGGGCGAGCGCGTGGCGCGCGAATGGGTGCGGCGCCAGCCACGCTCGGCGGCGGCGTGGGTCGCGCTCGTCGGTGTCATCGCGCGGTCGGGCCGCGAGCACGAGGCGGAAGAGGCGGAGCGCACTGCCGCCGCGCTCGATCCTTCGGCGGACGTGGCAGTCGAGATGGCGGTGATCGCGATACACGCCGACGACTACGCGGCAGCCGACCGGCTGTTGTCCGCGCGCCTGCAGACGGCGGGGCCGGACGCTGCGACGTCGGTGCTGTGGTGGCAGGTCATTGCGTTCCGCAGCGAGGGACGGTTAGGCGACGCGCTCACGGCCGCCCGCGCGCTCGCCGCGAACGTGTCGCAGCGCGACCTGAGCGGCGACGCGGAAGCGCAGGTGTTGTTCGAGCAGCGACACTATCGTGCCGCGGCGCGAATGTTCGATTCCATGGCCGCCGTCCCGCCTGACGCGGCGCCTAACGCACCGGGCTCGCTCGCCCGGCAGCGCAGTTGGATGCTCACCCACGCCGGCACGGCCTGGGCGGCGGATGGCGACACGGTGCGCCTCACACAGCTCGCCGACTCGGTGGAGGGATCGGCGCGCTTGAGCTCGTACGGCCGCGACTGGTCGCTGCCGCACTATCTGCGCGGCCTGCTCTGGCGCGCGCGCGGCGATTCGGCGCGGGCGTTGAGCGAGTTCTCGCATGCGATCTTCTCGCCGAGCGAGGGCTACACGCGCGCGAACCTCGAGTTGGCCCGGGCCTGGCTGGCCGCGCGACAGCCGCGCGCAGCGGTGGCGATTCTTTCGTCGGCGCTGCGGGGACCCGTGGAATCGTCCAGCTTCTATCTGACGCGCACCGAGGTCCACGAGATGCTCGCGCGGAGCTTCGAGGCCGCGGGTGAGCCGGACAGCGCCGCCGCGCACTATGCGATCGTCGCCCGGAGCTGGCAGCACGGAGACCCGGCGTTCCGCCGGCGGGCCGCGCTCGCCGAGGCGGCGCGGCGCCGCCTGGTGCGCGCGCGCGGCTAACGCTGGCGTTTCGTTAGGCACGCGGCGGGCCGCCGTGGCCGTCGAGCGCCCGCATCGCGCGCACGGGCGGCCGACCGCGCCGCCCCCGGCTGAAACTCTTGCGCCGCGGATGCCGTCGGGTATGTCTAGGAGGCGCTGCACCCCGTTCGCGACAGACCCCGACTGAAGGAGAGGCCCGATGCGCACGTCACGCCCGTCCCGTTGGTTCATGATCGCCGCGTTAGGCGCAGCGCCGCTCGGTGCGGCGTGCTTCGGCGGCGACGCCGGCGCACCGGTCTGGACCGGACCGTCCTTTTCTGCGGACCTCGTGGACCCCAGCCAGCCCACCGATTCGACGACCCACATCTATCTGTCGGATGGCAAGCTGCGCATCGAGTCGACCGACACGTCGCAGTTAGGCGCGCTGGTGCTCGACCCGGCGCACAAGAGCACGCTGCTCATCAACGATCGAAAGCAGGAATACTTCGACGCCGGCATGTTCACGTCCCTCGTCACCGCGACCTTCGGCCCCGTGCTTCGCTTCTTCCGCCCCGCGGGCGCCGGCGACCCGTGCACCGAGTGGAACACCACCGCCATGCCGTTCGCCGCGGTCTCGCACGACAAGTCGCACACGCCGCCCCACTTCACGTGCAAGAGCCTCGGCAGCGACAAGGTGGACGGACGCCCCGCGCACAAATGGCAGTGGATCGATGACGCGAAGGACGGTGGAACCGGAACGGTGTGGATCGACGACCGCCTGCAGGTGGTATCCAAGGCCGACGACCGCGACGACCACATGGAGCTCCGGAACATCAAGGAAGGCAGCGTGCCGGCATCGATGTTCGCACCGCCGCCGAGCTACAAGAAGGTGAGCGTGACCAGCATCATGGGCAGCCTCATGAGCGGGTCCAAAGACAAGGAGTCGCACCCGTAGCCGAACGAACGCGCCGGTCTCCGTCGCGGGAGTGGCGCGTGGCGGGAATCTTCGCCTTATTCACATCGGTTGTTCGCGGTCTCCCGCTCACCTTCCAGCCGCTTCGCCCGACCATGTCTCCTTCGCGTTTCGTTGCTCTGTTTCTCGTTGCCGCCGCCCTGCCGGCGACGACGCCGGCGCAGCAGCGCCGCCAACCCCAGCGCGCCGCGGAGCAAGCCCGCGACACCACGCCGCGGCCAGCGCCTAACCGCGAGTCGCCGTCCGACACGACCGTCCAGCGCGTCACCACGCAACATTCGGTGGTCATCGGCGGACAGCGCATCGATTACGATGCGACCGTCGGCGACATCATTCTCCGCGACACCGCCAACGAACCGATCGGCGCGCTCTACTTCACCGCCTACATCAAGCGCGGCGTCACCGATCCGTCGCACCGGCCGATCACCTTCGCCTACAACGGCGGCCCCGGCTCGTCGTCGCTCTGGGTGCACATGGGCGCCTTCGGCCCCAAACGCGTGGTCACGCCCGACACGACGCACGCACCGCCGCCGCCCTACCAGCTGGTCGACAACGCCTACAGCCCGCTCGACAAGACCGACCTGGTGTTCATCGATCCGATCGGCACGGGCTTCAGCCATCCGTTAGGCAAGGCGACGGGCAAGATGTTCTGGGGCGTGGACGAAGATGTCCGCTCGCTGTCCCAATTCATCAGCCGCTACCTCACCGAGCAGGATCGGTGGAACTCGCCGCGCTATCTGCTGGGCGAGAGCTACGGCACCACGCGCTCGGCTGCGCTCGTGAACTATCTGCAGCAGGCCGACAACATGGATTTCAACGGCGTCATCCTGATGTCGTCCGTACTCGACTTCCAAACCATCACGTTCGACCCGGGCAACTTGATGCCGTACGTGATGTATCTGCCGTCGTATGCCGCGGTCGCCTGGTATCACAAAGTCCTGCCCGACCAGCCGGCGCAACTCCGGCCGTTCCTCAAGGAAGTCGAGCACTTTGCCACCACCGACTACCTGCACGCGCTCATGCAGGGCGATGAGCTCGCGCCGGATGAGCGCGCGCGCATCATCGAGCAGCTGCACAAGTACACGGGACTCGACACCGGCTACATCGACCGCGCGAACTTGCAGGTGGATGCACCCGAGTTCGAGAAGGAGCTGCTCCGCGAGCACGGCGAAGTGATTGGCCGACTGGATGCGCGCTTCACGGGTCCGACCTTCGACATGCTCGCGCAGCGGTCGCCGTATGACCCGCAGTCATCCTCGATCAGCTCGGCGTTCGTTTCGACGTTCCAGACCTACCTGCACACGGATCTCAACTTCCCGCGCGACAAGCAGTACGCGGTGAGCGGGAACGTGAACCCGTGGAACTGGGAACACGGGCGCCGCGGCGGATGGCCGGGCCACACCAACGTCGCCGTGGACATCGCGCAGGCCTTGCAGCTCAACCCGCACCTGCACGTGCTGCTCAACTCCGGATTGTTCGACCTGGCGACGCCGTACTACGCAGCCGAGTGGACGTTTGACCAGATGGACCTGCCGAAGGATCTCCGCGGCCACGTGCAGTTCGCCGAATACGACGCGGGACACATGATGTATGTGTACGAGCCGTCGCTGGCCAAGCTGAAGGAGAACATCGCGTCGTTCATCGATGCGACGTCGGGTGTGAACGGAACAGCCGGCCGCGTGGCGACGGCGACGTCGAAGTAGCCCGGATTCGCTCGCCGAGATGAACGAGGGGCGAAGCGCCGCATGTGCGCTTCGCCCCTCGTTCGCGTTTTCGATGGCCAGGGACGGAGTCGAACCGCCGACACGCGGATTTTCAGTCCGCTGCTCTACCACCTGAGCTACCTGGCCGGAGCACAAAAAGGTAGCCAGTCACCGTGCCGTCCTCAAGCGGACCCCGGAGGCGCCCGAGGGCGTGAGCAGAAGCGCCGGTCGCCTACGTCATACGAAATGTCCAGGTCGTGGCGGGCAGGACAGTAGCTTGACGCGATCTATGGGACAACCAAGTATTGTTTCACGCCAATCGCCGTTTCTCCCCCGTTTCCCGAGTCATGACCATGTCGCATTCATTGCGTTCCTGCGTCGCGCCGATGCTGGCGGCCGCCGTCGTCGCCGCGTGCAGTCATTCCACTCCCGACGCCAAATCCGGTGACAGCACGACCGCCGCTGCGCCGGCGCCGGTTGCGCCCAACGTTCTCACTGTGACCGCCACCGATTACGCGTTCGATGCGCCGGCGTCGATCCCCGCCGGCTACACGACCATCCGCATGGTGTCGAACGGCAAGGAAGTCCATCAGGCCGCGCTCGTGCGCCTCGAGCAGGGCAAGTCGTTCGCCGATTTCCAGGCCGCGCTCAAGCAGGCCGGCCCGCCGCCCGCGTGGGCGGTCGACGCCGGCGGGCCCAATCCGCCGATGCCTAACGGAACGTCGGAGGCCACCGAATATCTCGCGCCGGGCACCTACGCCATCGTGTGCTTCGTGCCGAGCCCCGACGGCACGCCGCACGTCGCCAAAGGCATGGTGCGGGAGCTCACCGTCACCCCGTCGTCGGCCAGCGCTCCTGCGCCGAACGCAGATGCCACCGTCACGCTCGCCGACTACAGCTTCACCTCCTCCGCGCCGCTCACCGCCGGCCAGCACGTGCTCCGCGTCATCAACAGCGGACCGCAGTCGCACGAGATCGTGCTCGTCCGTCTCGAGCCCGGCAAGACCGCCAAACAGTTCGTCCAGTGGACCGACGGCATGAAGGGGCCGCCGCCGGGTGCGCTGTTAGGCGGCGTCACGGCCATCGCGCCGGGCGACACGGCCTACTTCCCCGCCGATCTCACCCCCGGCAACTACGCGTTCCTCTGCTTCGTGCCGGACAGCAAGGACGGAAAACCGCACGCCGCCCACGGCATGATGCAGGACTTCACCGTCAAGGGAACCTGACCTACCGGCTCCCGTACCGAGCCGTTACCACCGACTTGATCCCGCCGCGGACGTTGAAGTCGCCCACGACCTCCATGAAGCTGGGCGATGCGCACGCGGCGAGATCGTCGAGGATGCGATTCACCGCTCGCTCGTAAAAAATTCCGTCGTTGCGGAAGCTCCAGAGATACAACTTGAGACTCTTGAGCTCGATGCACTTTTCCGCGGGCACGTACGTGATCCGGATCGTGCCGAAATCCGGAGCGCCGCCTTGCAACAGCGACAACTCCGCGGCGTCACTCTCGATGCCGCCCACAGGACAGAGCGATGTGAACTCCGGGCACTCGAGATGAATCTCGTAAGTGCGGCCGATATGCGGATTGGGAAAGGCTTCGAGCAGCTCTGGGCGCGGCATGCTCAAGAATAGACCGCCGCCGAGGAACGAGCAACGCGACGCGCGCGCTCAGTCGTTCCGCAACCGCTTCGACATCTCCTCGAGCAGCCGCCGCTCATCGTGCGTCAGGCTGCTGATGCCGCGCTCGGAAATCTTGTCGAGCACGAGATCGAGCTCCTCCGTCTTCTTCTTGCCCACTTTGCTGGCGAGCGATGGACCCAGCGTCTCGCGCTTGGCCATGAGCGCGTTGCTGCGCGCCACGATGTCATCCACTTCGTTCGTCCGCTCGCGCGAGCGCGGCTGAGCGCGCGGTATCGCGCGCGGCGTCTCGTCGTTGATGTCCGGCACCTGCGACATCCGTTGGCGAAGCCGGTCGATGCCGCTCGTGCCGCCAGCCGCACCGTTGTGCGCCGCGGCGACGCGCAGGTAGAGATAGCCCACGAACAATCCGCCCAGGTGCGCCATGTACGCCACGCCGGTGTCACCGCCGTTCAGCGACACCATGCCCTGCACCAGCGTGAGCCCGACCAGCAGCACGACGTACCAACGCACCTTGATCGAGATGAACACGAACGGGAAGAGCGTCACTTCCTCGTCCGGCCAACGCATCGCATAGGCGAGCATCACGCCGAAGATCGCCGCCGATGCGCCGAGCAGATACTGGCCATCGCGCGCAATCATCAGGTGGAACAGCCATCCGCCTAACCCGCACAACACGTAGAAGAACGTGAAGCTCCGGGCATTCCATGCGCGCTCCACGCGCGGGCCGAACATCCACAGCATCCACATGTTGAGCGCGAGATGCCAGAAGCCCGCGTGCACGAACATGTAGGTGACGATCGTCCACGGACGCGTCGTGAGGTCGCGCACTTCGAACGCGAGCGCCCGCTGTACATCCGCCTGCCCCACCAGCGTCAGTTGGATGAAAAAGACCGCGACGTTGAGCGCGATCAGCCACTGGACGGCCGGAGTAAGGCGCGGGGCTTCCTGTTCGTCGACGCTCGTGAAGGACATGCGGACCTGCGTACGTGGACGGCCTTGTCGTTATAACACGATCGAATCAGGGCGGTTCCTCTCACCCTGCCCGCAGCTGCTCAAAGCGCTAACGACCACCGACCGGGCCCGGGATCCGAAGCCAAAACGCGAGGTCGTGATGGATCGCCATTCCCCGCTCCACTAGCGACGCGTACCGCCGGTCCACACCCGTGCGCTCCGACCCAACTACCGGATGGACAACAATCTTCGTGCCGGGCGCCACCTGGTGTGCTTGCTCGATGAACCAGAGCATCTGACCGTCGGTCGTCCCCTCGTGTGGCGTCAATACGGCAGCGTGGTCGCGACCGGCGGCAGAGGCTGCACCCAGCGACGCCAACGCGCGGTCCAGACTCGACGCCGTATTCACGAACTCGACGGTCACCTGCACCATCCCGACGTACGGCGCCACCTTCGTCACCGCGTCGGGCCGCTCACCGTCGCAGTCGAGCATCACCGGAATGGTCGATTGCCACCGCTGAAGCGCGTCGATGATAAGTTCCTCACTCGCCAACGGATCGCGCCCGCCGAGGGAAATCGAATGCAGCGGCGACTGCCCGACGACCCGCTGGATATGCCGCGCCAGCATCTCGGGCGTGTACAGCACCGCCGTCTCCGCTTCCGCGGCAAATCGCACAAAAAGTTGTCGTCGCCCCATCCAGATGCCTTGGCTCTGAATCCCGGGCGAAATTCCTGCGATCGCCGCCGCCGGTCCCGTCGTGCGCGCCGTCACGTGTCGTCTCTCCCCCCGCTCGCCGGCGATGCTTTCGTCACCGCGAGTTGCACGATGCGCTCACACAGCGCACCGAAATCGAGTCCCATCGCCGCCGCGGCCTGAGGCAGCAAGCTCAATGGTGTCATCCCAGGCAGTGTGTTCGCCTCGAGACAGAAAAATTCACCGCGGTCCGTCATACGGAAGTCGATGCGCGCGTAGCCGTCAAGCTTGAGCGCGCAGAATGCAGCCAGCGCCAGCCGTTGAACTTCCGCCGTCTCGCTTGCCGAGAGCTTGGCCGGGAACTCCTCGCGCGCCATGCCAGGCGTGTATTTGCACTCGTAATCGTAGATCTCGTGACGCGGGAAAATTTCGCCCACCGGCAGCGCCTGGTCGCCGAGCACGCTCACCGTCAGTTCTCTTCCCGGAACAAATCGCTCGATCATTACCTCGTCATCGTACTGCAGCGCCTCGGTCACCGCCGGCGCGAGATCAGCTCCAGTACGAACCAACGAAAGACCAACCGTCGACCCTTGCTTCGACGGCTTCACGATCACCGGCCAGCCCAACTTCTTCTCGACCTGCTCGGCCTTTGGACGAGAACAGGACGCTTGGCTAACGAGCAGCCAGTCCGCCGTGGGCACGCCGGCCGCGCGAAACAACACCTTTGACAGATCCTTGTCCATCGCGAGCGCGCTCGCCAGGTGACCGCTTCCCGTATAGCGAACGCCGACCATGTCGAGCAGCGCCTGCACCGTTCCGTCTTCGCCGAAACCGCCGTGCAAGGCGAGAAAGACGACGTCGGCCTTGCGCACCGCGGGCAGCGCGCCGAGTGAGGGCGAGAGCGACGTCCGCGTCATCTGCTCGAGTGAAGACAGCGATGGGGGCGCCGGTTTCATCACTCCGGCATTCTCCATCGCGCGTTCTTCGCCCTCGTCGATCACGCCCCGCGCCGGATCGAGCGACGTGACGTCGTGTCCCCCGTCTCGCAACGTCCGCGCAATGCGAAGCCCTGAGGCCAGTGACACATCGCGCTCCGCCGACGTTCCACCCAACAGCACCGTGATCTTCATGGGGGAAGGATGGGCGCGCTCGGATGGTGCGGCAAGGTAGACCGCGCGGCTACATTGATGCCATGCACGTCACGCGGACCGCGGCTCGCTGCCTCGACCATTCTGCCTCTGGTTCTCGCGCGCGACGCGCCGCCACGGGCGCGGTGCTTGCGACGCTCCTCGTCGCCGGCGCCGGCTGCATCGATCGTGACACGGCGCAGAAGGCGATCGAGAGCGTGCAGGAATCGGCAGGCGTGCGGCCCGACAGCATGCCGGTGATGCTCAACGACAAGTCACCGTTCCTTTACCCGGCATCGCTCTACAAACAGCGCGTGCAGGCCAACGTGACGTTGCGTATTCGCATCGATTCCACCGGCAGGGTGGCGCCGGAGTCCACGACCGTCGTCGAGTCGTCGGGATATCCGGCGCTCGACTCGGCTGCTGTGAGCGGCTCGCAATCGCTGCGCTTCCGACCGGCAATGCTGCATGGCCAGCCGATGAGCATCTCGATTCTTCTGCCCGTGTTCTTCCGCCGGCCGGACATGCCGCCGCTCCCCGGCGACACCGTGCTGCACGACACGGCGCATTCCGCCCAACACCGTTCGCCATGACCACTACCTCCGCGTCCACCTCGATCCCGGCGGCCTCGATCGCAAGCCAGCGCAACCGGCTGCCTTACGACGACGTCCTGCAAACCATTGGATGGACGCCGCTCATCCGGCTCAACCGGGTGACGCACGGCATCGCGACGCCCGTCTACGGCAAGGCCGAGTTTTTCAATCCGGGCGGCAGCGTGAAAGATCGCATCGGCCTGCCGATCATCGAACGGGCCGAGCGGGAAGGGAAACTCAAGCCCGGCGGCACCGTGGTCGAAGGCACGAGCGGAAACACGGGCATCGGGCTCGCGATCGCCGCGGCGCTCAAGGGATACCAGTGCATCTTCACGATGCCCGACAAGATGTCGCAGGAAAAAGTGCGGCTGCTCAAGGCGTTCGGCGCCGAAGTGATCGTCACGCCCACCGCGGTGCCGCCCGACCACCCGGACAACTACGTGATGATGGCCAAGCGCATCGCGTCCGAGCTGCCTAACGCAATCCTGGCCAATCAATTCTACAACGACGCGAATCCGCAGGCGCACTACGAAACGACCGGCCCGGAGCTCTGGGAGCAGACGGCCGGCCGCATCACGCATTTCGTCGCGTCCGCGGGCACGGGCGGCACCCTCACCGGTACAGGCCGCTACCTGAAAGAGAAGAACCCGGCTATTCGCATCATCGCCGGCGATCCCGCCGGCTCGATTCTCGCCGAGTACTGGCGGAGCAAGGGCAAGAACCACATCGAAGGATCGCCGTACAAGGTGGAAGGCATCGGTCAGGACAAAGTACCGGGCACTCTGGACTTGGACCTCATCGACGACTACCGCACCGTGAGCGATCGCGACGCGTTCGCGATGGCGCGTCGACTGACCCGCGAAGAGGGCTTGTTCGTGGGCGGATCGTCCGGGCTCATCGCGCACGTCGCGCTGCAGGTGGCACGCGAGGTGAACGACCCGCATGCGTTGGTGGTGACCTTCCTGTGCGACACGGGCGAGCGATATCTGTCCAAGCTCTACAACGATGACTGGATGCGCGAGAACCAGCTGCTCGCTCCCGATCGCGTACGCATCGCCGATCTCCTCGGGGCCAAGCCGGACCACGGGCCAACCGTGGTGTCGGTGGGAACAGGCGCCACCGTGCGCCAGGCGCTGCGCCTCATGAATCTGCACGACGTCTCGCAGCTCCCGGTGATCGACGGCAACAACTGCGTCGGCTCGGTGAGTGAGGGCGTCGTGTCGGCCAAGGCGCTCGAGAACACGAAGCTCCTGGATGCGACGGTGGGCGATGTGATGGACGCGCCGTTTCCGTTAGTCGAGTCCGGCCAGTCGCTCGACAGTGTGGTGAAGCTGCTCACGAAGTCCAACCCGGCGGTGCTCGTGCGCACCCAGGAGCGCATCGCGGGCATCGTGACGCGATCCGACGTTCTGCAATTCCTCATGGCGCGATGAGGGACGGTCACGGGCGGCGGGGCCGGGGCCGGGGGCGGGGGCGGGGGCGGGGCACAAAAAACGGACGCAAGGCAGAGCTCGCGGATCGCAAGCAGCGCATCCTCACGCACGGCACGCCGTCGGTCACCTCGGGCATTGCCGACGCCATCGTCGCCAAGGTCGAGAACGTTTTCTTCCTGACGGATCAATCGGGCTGCGTCCCCATCGCACCGGGCCACGGGCTGGGGCTGTACTTCCACGATTGCCGCTACCTGCGCGGCTACGAAATGCTGTTAGGCAAAGAGCAGCCGACGGTGCTCGCCGCCACCACCGACGACATCGGCCGCGGCGCCGTGCTCGAGCTGGCGAATCCCGATTTGCGTCTCGGACGCGGACGGTTGATCCCGCGCGAGACGGTGGGCATCCGGTGGACCCGCACGCTGCACGGCGACACGCCGGGCCTCGATGATGTGCTCGAGCTCCGGAACCTCGGCCTCGAACCGATCACGCTGCCGCTGACGCTCATGTTCGACGCCCGGTTCGAGGATGTGTTCGCCGTGCGCGGGCTCTTCCAGCAAACGTTAGGCAAACGGCACGCGCCGCGGTGGCGCGGCCGGTCGTTGACGCTGTCCTACGACGGACGCGACCACTGCCGCCGCTCGCTGTCCATCGCGTTCTCGCGCGCGCCGCGGCGCCGCGGCCGGCAGACGGCGCGGTTCGACATCCACCTGGCGCCGCGCCGCGCGGTGACGTTAGGCGTGACGCTGCGCATCGACGAGCGCGCGTCCACCGCCACCGCCGGACGCGTCTCCGCGCGCACTCGCAGCACCCACCAGGCGGCGCCGCACCGCGCACTGGCGAAAACGCCCCGCACCAGCGTTGCATCGGACTACCCGCTGCTCGACGCCGTGCTCGAGCGCTCGTTCGCCGACCTGCGCCTGCTCCGCAGCAGCATCAGCGGCGAGGAATACTACGCCGCCGGCCTCCCGTGGTTCGCGACGCTGTTCGGCCGCGACGCCGCCATCACCGCAATCCAGATGCTCGCGTACGAGCCGCGCATCGCCGAGCAGACCGCGCGACTCCTCGCCGTCTACCAGGCACACGACACGGATCAGTGGCGCGATGAACAGCCCGGCAAGATCCTGCACTCGATTCGCATCGGCGAGATGGCGCGACTCGGCCTCATCCCGCACACGCCATACTACGGCTCGGTGGACGCCACGCCGTTGTTCCTCATCCTGATCGCGCGGCACGCGATGTGGACCGGCGACCTGTCGCTGTTCCGCGAGCTGCGCGACCACGTCGAGCTCGCACTCACGTGGATGACCGACGGCGCTGACTCGAACGGCGATGGATACATCGACTACCTGAGCACATCGGAGCACGGCCTGATCAACCAGGGCTGGAAGGATTCCGGCGACGCGATCGTGACGGCGTCCGGCAAGCTCGCATCTCCACCCATCGCGCTGGCCGAGGTGCAGGGCTATGCGTTCCTCGCGCGCGTGCTGATCGCGGACCTGTACGACCGAGCGGGCGACCCGACGCGGGCCACCACCCTGCGCGCCGAGGCAGAGGCGCTCCGCGGCCGGTTCGAGCGCGACTTCTGGCTGGCCAAGTTAGGCTGCTACGCACTCGCGCTCGAGCGCGATGACCGCCCGCTGTCGGTCGTGACGTCCAACGCCGGACAGGTGCTGTGGTCGCACATCGCCAGGCCGGCGCGCGCGCGGCGCGTCGCCAAGCGCTTGATGGAGCCCGACATGTTCTCGGGGTGGGGCATTCGCACGCTGTCGGCGCAGGCGCGGCGATTCAATCCCGTGGGCTATCACCTGGGCACGGTGTGGCCGCACGACAACGCGCTCATCGCGACGGGCTTTCGTCACTACGGGCTCGACGCCGAAGCACGGCGCGTATTCGCGGCGCTGCTCCGCACCGCGGCGTTCTTTCGGTCGTACCGGCTGCCCGAAGTGTTCGCCGGATTTTCGACGGCCGAGTTTCAGACGCCGGTCCGGTTTCCGGTGGCGTGCCATCCGCAGGCGTGGGCCGCCGGATCCATCCCGTACCTGTTGAGCACTCTGTTAGGCCTGGAGCCCGATGGATTCGCCGGACATCTGCGCGTCGTGCGGCCCACGCTGCCCGATGGCGTCGATCGCCTCGAGGTCCGCAACCTTCCGGTGGGCAGATCCCGGCTCTCGATCCGGTTCACGCGAACGAAGAAGCACCGCGTCGACGTCGACCTGCTCTCGGCGAGCGGCACGGTGGAGCTGGTGGTGGAGGAGCGCACCTGACGGCGCTCCGTTAGGCCGTGGGCCGGCGGACCGCCTCGACGAGCTCGGCCAGGCGGTCGAGCGCCTGGCGCGGCGTCAGGTCGTCGGGCTCGATGCCGCGCAACATCTCGAGCGCGGGGTGCGGCGCCTCGGTGAACAACGCGAGCTGCTCGGCCGGCGCTGCACCGCGGCGCGCGACGACGAGGTGGCCTCCCTCGAGCCGCTGCAACACGTCGCGCGCGCGGGCGAGCACCACCGGCGGCAAACCCGCCAGCCGCCCGACCTCGATGCCGTACGACCGGTCGGCGCCTCCCCGCGCCAGCGTGTGCAGAAACAGCACCTGGTCGCCGATCTCGCGCACCAGCACGTTATAGTTACGAACTGCTACTAATTCCTCGGCGAGCTGCGTCAGCTCGTGGTAGTGCGTCGCGAACACCGTCTTGCAACCCACGCGATCGTGCAGGTGCTCGCTCACCGCCCACGCGATCGACACGCCGTCGTACGTGGACGTGCCGCGACCGATCTCGTCCAGCAGCACCAGACTGCGGCGCGTCGCCGTGTGCAGGATCGCGCTCGTCTCGGCCATCTCGACCATGAACGTCGACTGCCCGCGCACCAGGTTGTCGCTTGCTCCGACGCGCGTGAACACGCGGTCGGCGATGCCGATCCGCGCGCGCGACGCGGGCACGAAGCTGCCCATCTGTGCCATGAGCACGATCAGGCCGATCTGCCGCAGAATGGTGGACTTGCCCGCCATGTTCGGCCCGGTGAGGATGATGACGCGGGCCTGTTCGTCGAGTGACAGGTCATTCGGAATGAACTTGTCGCGCGGCATCATCCGCTCGACCACCGGATGGCGGCCGGCCACGATCTCGAGGCCGAAGTCATCGCTCATCGTCGGCCTAACGTACCCTTCCCGCTCGGCGACCTCCGCCAGCGCGGCAAGCACGTCGAGCGCGGCCACGAGCCCCGCGGCGCGCTGCAGGCGCGACACCTCTGCGCCCGCCCGCGCACGCAGGGCGTCGAACAGCGCGCGCTCCCGCACCTCGAGCCGCTCCGACGCCGTCAACACTTTCTCCTCGTATTCCTTGAGCTCAGGCGTCACGTAGCGCTCTTCGCCGGCCAGCGTCTGCCGCCGCTGATAATGCTCCGGAACGAGGTGCCGATTGGCGTTCGTGATCGCGATGTAGTAGCCGAACACTTTGTTGTAGCCGACCTTGAGCGACGCGATGCCGGTGCGCTCGCGCTCGGCCGTCTGGATGCGCGCGATGGCGTCCTTGCTGCCGTCGCGCAGCGCGCGCAGCTCATCGAGCTCGAGGTCGACCCCATCGCGAATGGCGCGCTCTTCGCCGACGGCCGCAGGCGGGTCATCGACGAGCGTGGCCGCGATGTCCGAGGCGAGGTCCGCGCACGAATCCCAGCGTGCGAGCATGTCCGCCACCAGCGCCGAGGCGGCGACGCGCCGCGCGGCCTGCTCGACGGCCGGCAGCGCACCGAGCGATCCGCCTAACGCACCAACCTCGCGCGGCGTCGCGCGGGCCGCCGCGGCTTTCCCCGCCAGACGCTCCACGTCGCGCACGCCGTCGAGCGCGCTGCGGAGCGCCGCGCGCGCCAGCGCGTCCGATGCGAGCGCGGCCACCGCATCCAGTCGTGCGTCGATCGCGTCGCGTTGGGCCAGCGGCGCGAGCAGCCACTGGCGCAGCAGCCGCGCGCCCATCGGCGTCGTCGTGCGGTCCAACACGGCGAGCAGCGTGCCCGCGGCCCCGCCGCCGCGCAACGATTCCACCAACTCGAGATTGCGGCGCGTCATGTCGTCGAGCGGCATCGAGGCGCCGTCGCGCTCGACGATCGGCGCCGCGAGGTGCGGCAGCCCCGACGGCTGCAGCTCCCTGAGGTAGCGCACGAGCGCTCCGGCGGCGCCCACCGCCGGCGCGTCGTCTACGCCGATGCCGAACCCCTCCAGCGACGCGACGCCGTACTGGCGCGCGAGGTCGCTCGATGCGAGCGCCGGCTCGAACTCCCACGCCTCCCGCTCGGTGACTAACGCATCTTCATCGCGCGACGACGCCGCGCGCAGCGCGGCCGCGGGCGATCCGCGCGGCACGAGAATCTCGCTCGGCGCGAGCCGCGCCAGGACCGCCGCCGCATCGGCGGCGTTCGATCGGATGAGTCGCAGCTCGCCCGTCGACAGATCCGCGGCCGCGATACCGATCGCGCCCTTGCTGTCGAACACGGCGCACAGATAGTTGTTGAGCGCACCGTCGAGCAGATCATCCGAGAATGCGGCGCCCGGCGTGATGGTCTCCACCACCTCACGGCGCACGATGCCCTTCGCCAGCTTCGGATCTTCGACCTGTTCGCAGATCGCCACCCGATGGCCCTGCTCGACGAGCCGGCGCAGATACTCGTTGAGCGACTTCACCGGCACACCCGCCAGCGGCACTTCGGCGGCACCGCCGTTGTTGCGGCTCGTCAGCGTTAGGCCCAGGGCGCGGGAGCCGAGCTCGGCGTCCTCGTAGAACATCTCGTAGAAGTCGCCCATCCGAAAGAGCAGGATCGCATCCTGGTGACGCGCCTTGATCTCCCGGTACTGCTGCATCAACGGCGTGGCCGTCTCGCCGCTCACGGCGTCTCCGCGCTGGTGACGTACGCGCTGAGCTTCCTGGCCCGCAGCGCCCGCGCCGCGGCCTCGGCCTCGGCGCGCGTGGCGTACCGCCCGACGCGCACGCGGAACGGCTTCGCGGTCCCCACCACCCGCGCCGGATAGCCTCGCGTCACGAGGACGTCGCGCAATCCGCTGGCCGACGCGAGCGTGGAGAACGCAGCCACCTGGACCGTATACCGCCCGCGGGCCGACGTTGCCGTCGCTGCCGCCGGCGCTGCGTTAGGCTCCCGCGGCGCCGGCTGGCCGGCCGATTGCGCGGGCGCCGCCTGCGCCTTGGCCGTCGTGTCCACGCCCTGGCACCGCTGGCCCAGATATCCGATCTGATTCGCCAGCTCTACCTCGCTCGGTGGCGTTAGGCGCGAGGCGTCCGCCAACCGGGCGCAGCCGGTGGCCAGATTCCCCTCGTCCAGCAGCGTGCGCGCCACCCAGAACTCCGCGCGCCCGCGATTGGGACTCTCCGGGTGTTCGACCACGATCCGCTGCAGATGCGCCACCGCCTGATCGCGGTCACCGCGCGCCAGTTCGAGCTGGGCCAGCCGCATCAAGGCGTCGGCGCTGCGCGCCGAGGCCGGGTAGGTCACGATGATCGTGCGAAGATCGCGCTCGGCGTCCGCCGCCGTCGCCGCTACTACGGCACGCCAATACAACGCGTTCACGTACTCGGCCGACCCGGGTCGCGCCGAATCGAGCCTCTGGCCAACGAGAGCGCGCGCGGAATCACCGCGACCTTCTGCGGCAAGTCGCTGCGCGGCGCGGAAGATCGTGTCGCCGCCCGTCGAGTCGCTGCGCGCAGCGTCCGCGGGCACCGAATCGGCATGCACGGACGTTGGACGCGTACTGCCGACCGCCGCGGTATCCGCGTGCACCGAGTCCGCGGGCACCGTATCAGTGCTCTGCCCGCACAGAGCCGCCGGCGCCAGCAGCATGAGACCCACGATCCAGCGTATCGTCATGACGCTCGGAGCAGAAGTTAGGCGACGGCGGCGCGCCGTCGCGCCGCACGCTCGTCCACCGCGCACATCGACAACACGAGTCGCGCCAGGATCTCTTCGTCCGCCGACACCCGCGTTTCTTTGAGCGCGATGTCGGCAGCCAGCAATGCCTCCATGGCGTGGTCGAGCGCGGCATCGTCCCACGCGTCGATGGATGATGCCCACGATTTCACCGCCTCGCCCCACGGACGTCCCGTGTACGCGCCGCCCGCGCTCTTGAGCAACTCGTAGTATTCGCCCGAGAGCCGACCCGCCGACGTGCCGCGGGCGCGCATCGCACGCCCCCACGCCAACGCCTGCGTCTGTGTGGTCAGCGCCATGACGATCTGCACCGCGGACACCTTCGGCTGGTCGAGCACGTGCCCCAGGAGCGCCAGGGCGCGCGGCGCATTGCGCCGCCCCACCGAATCCAGGAGATCGCCTAACGTCTCGCCGCGCCGCACGCCCACCACCGCCGAGACCGCGGCCTCGTCGATCGCGCCGCCGTTGGTATAGCTGGCCAGCTTGTCGAGCTCCCCCGCCAGCGCACCGAGATCGTTGCCCGCGTGCTCGAACAGCAGCGCCGCCGCCGCGTCGGTGACCAGCACGCCTAACACGGAACTCGCGTGGTGCACGATCCACTTCGGCACGCGATTCCCCGTCAACGGTTCCGTCTCGAGAGAAAACGTCCGCTGCACCAGCGCGCGATCCGGCTTGCCGCGGTCCGCTGGACCGAAGACCAGCACGAGGATGATGTCGGACGCAGCGTCCTTGGACGCGCCCTGCTCGAGAAACCGGTCCACCACCGCACGCGCATCCTTGCGCAGCGATGCCGCATCGCGGATGAGCACCACGCGACGCTCCGCCATCATCGGCGGAGTCGCCAGCAGCGACGCGAGCGCCTCGGCGTCCACCCATGCTGCGTCTCGAATGTCCAGATTGAAATCGCGGGTTGCCGGATCGAGCGCCGCAGCCAGAAGCTGCCGCACCGCGGCATCCTTCAGAAACTCTTCCTCGCCGTGAATGCTGTATGCGCGCTCGAAGGAGCGCGAGGCGAGAGACTTATAGAACGCGCGATCGTCCGGCATAGCGGCGAATATAACGCGCGCGGCCTGCTACCGTCCCAGTTCCTCCGCCGCGAAGTGCTCTTGCGCTTGTTCCGCCATCATCGCGGCAGGCCAGACGGGAAGACCCATCGATGCCGATGCAACGAACGCCGAGTTGACGCCGGCCGGCGGCGCGCTCGGCGCCATCGGCGGACGCACCGCAACGACGGGTGGCAGACGCAGATCGCGCGCAGGTTTGGCGACGTCGAACACTATGGCCGCGAGAAAGCCCACGACGACGACGCTCGCCGCGGTCGCCAAAAACGATCCGACGCCCGGACCGCGGAACACCTCCGCTCGGGCGTCGACCTCTCGAGCCGCTACCAGCTTTTTATTCAATCGATCGAGAAAATCCGCCGACGGCTCGACCGCGGGCAAATTGCGCAGCACCAGCAACCCACGGCGCATCACGGTGTCGTAACGCGAGCACCGCGCACATTCCGTGAGATGCAATTGCATCTCGACGACGTCGTGCGCCGACAGCGTATCATCCAGAAACGCCGGATGTAAATCTCGAAACTCGCGACACATCATAGACGCGGCCAACCTCCCCGTTCCCTCACGACTGGCATGGGATACCCGAGTGCACTAGCGGGGTTCCGGCACCAAGCATGGAGGCGGAATTGAGCCCCCGGAAGAGGCCCTAACCGAAGCCTCGGCTTCCAGCGGAAACCCCCAATTGTGGATCTACGGGGTGCGAGAAATGCAGCCGCTATGAGAATGCGGCGCGCCGCCGACAGGGCGAGCCGCGCGGCCGCGTGACTGAGGCCGCTTGCTGGGAAACGTCGCGCTCGCTGAAGCCGTGGCGATCGCGGCGAACACTGTAAATGCAATGCGCGACGGCCCCATTTCGGCCGGAGTTGGCGATGCAACCCAGTCGCCCCGATGTCCGCTGCCAACGACATCTCCTGCCGAGCTCCCGACCGTGCGGGCGCGCGCAAGGAGGGATCGTATGAGCACCCCAATCGGCGTGTCGCACGAACACGCAGTCGTTCACGAGGCCGAGAGTGCCGCGGCCACCGAGTCGATCACCGGAGCGATCGCAGTCGTGCTGGCCATTCTGGGCCTGATCGGCGTGTTGTCCGGCGTCTTCGCCGCGGTGTCGACGATTGCCGTCGGCGTCGCACTGGCGGTAGCCGGAAGCGCGCTGGCGACCCACTATGGAAAGACGCTACGCACCAACGACCTCGTCTACGAGCGCCACGAAGGCGAACGCGGGATGCGGATGGAGGCGCTCGCCGCAGTCGCCGGGGTTGTGTTAGGCATCCTCGCGCTCATCGGCGTGAGCGCGCTCACGCTCCTGCCCGTCGCGGCGATCGTGCTCGGCGGCGCGCTGCTCATGGTCGGCGGCTCGGCAGCACGGGTCGAATCGCTCATGCGGTCGGAAGTCGTCAGCGGCTCGCGCGGCATGCTCGAACACGCGCCTTACGTCGCCACGGGATCGGATCTCCTGGTGGGCGTCGGCGCCGTCGTGTTAGGCATTCTGGGCCTGAGCGGCCACAATCCGCAAACGCTGACCCTGATTGCGATGTTGGGCATCGGCGCGGCGGTGCTGCTCAACGGGTCGACCATCGCGGCGCGGCTGTTCGGCCTCGTCAGTTGAGCATCAAACGCAACGGGCGGAGCCGATGATGGCCCCGCCCGCTGCGCTCCCCACCCACTCCGAACGCTACCGCAGCGCCGGCTCGATGATCGCCGCAAATGCGTTGCGCGCGCGATTCAACCGTGACTTCACCGTCCCCAGATTGCAGCCCGTGATTTCGGCAATCTCCTCGTAGGACTTGCCCTCGAGCTCGCGAAGAATGAACACCTGCCGATGATGCTCGGGCAGCTGCGCCACCGAGCTCTCGACCAGCTCACGCAGATGCCGCTTGCGATAGAGGTCGTCGGGCCGTGATACGTGATCCTCGAATTGCAGCGGCCGGTCATCGTCCTGCCAGTTCTTCCGAATCGTTTGGAAGAACACCAGCGGACTCCGCGAGCGGTTGCGCAACTCGTTCTTCGCCAGGTTCGACGCAATGGTGTAAACCCACGTCGAGAACTTCTTCGAGCGATCGAACCGATGTAGGTGCCGGTACACCCGGATGAAGACCTCTTGGACGAGATCTTCAGCGCGCTCGCGGTCCCCGATGGTGCGATAAATGAAGTTGAGCAGCCGGGTCTGGTAGCGTTCGACCAGCACCTGGAAGGCGCGCTCCTCGCCGCTCAGGAACTCGGTTACCAGCGCCGAGTCATCCAGAGCATGGAGTCGCTCACGAACCGGAACCGGCGACTCGATCGCGTGCCTCAGTGCAACGTCAGCCATTGCTGCTCCCCAATCATTGAAGGGTTCGCGCTCTCCGAGAGACGAAGCGCCAAGCGGCCGTGCACACATTCTGTCCGTCACTCGAAAAAGCATGCCGCGTGCCCGCCGAACCGCTTCAACTGAATAACGTCTAAGTTACTCTTATACAAAGACTTGCATGATCGCTGCCGTGAGTGGTGAGACAGGTCGTGCCCTGTCGTCGTGTCTACTTTCTGAGACGAAAAGCCCGATACCATGGGACACGTTCGCCGGCTGTGGGGTAGTAGTGCGCCGCACGAGCACGCTTGGTTTGACCAACCAACGCCGCGAAGAGTTGCCGTCAGGCGCCCAGACGGAAACCGGCCACATACAGCAGCGTCAGCGCGGTTTTGGCGTCCACGATCTCGCTTTCGCGCACCATCGCGAGCGCTCGCGAGAGTGACACGGACACCGTCTCGACGAACTCATCGGCTTCCAGGCGCGCTTCGCCGCGCGACAGACCGGACGCCATGAACGCGTGGATGCGCTCGTCTGTGAAGCCCGGCGTCGTGTAGAACGTGTACACGTGCTCGAGCCGCTCGGCGGTGCACCCGGCTTCTTCCTGGAGCTCGCGGCGCGCACACGCTTCGGGCGACTCGCCCGGCTCCAGCCGTCCTGCCGGACATTCGATGACAAAGCCTCGGGCTGCATATCGGTATTGGCGAATGAGCAGAACCTGCGGGTCTTCACCGGCAGGATCGCTCAGGAACGGCAGCACGAGACTCGCGCCGGGATGACGAACCATCTCGAGCTCGCCCACCGAGCCATCGGGAAAGCGAACCGTGTCGACGTCGAGGTTGACCACGTGGCCGCTGTAGCGTCGCGTCGTGGAGACCTGTCCGGGTTCGGCCATGCGTCAGTCCTTGGAGATTTCCACGCCGTCGGCGCCGTACGCGAGCATTGGCCCCAGCTCCATCGCGGCGAGCGGCGCCCTGATTTGCGACGCGTCGCCGACGACCACGACCTGCAGCGCATCTGGATGCAGGTAGCGTTGGGCAGCGTCCAGCACGTCGGCGGTGCTCACGGCGCGCACCGCGTCGCGATACGTGTCGAAGTAATCGACGGGCAGGTCATAGGCGGCGAGCGCGGCAAGCGCGCGGGCGATGGCGTCCGTCGTTTCGTATTTGATCGGAAAGACGCCGCCCAGGTAGCTCGTGGCCAGCGACAATTCGTCGGCGGAAATGGGTGCGGCGCGAATACGATCGATCTCCAACAGTATTTCGCGCGCCGCGTCCGCGGTGACATCGTTCTCGACGGCGGTCGACACGACGAACGGCCCGGCGCCGCGCCGCCAGGCGAAGCCGGAGAACGCTCCGTACGTATAGGCGTGCGCTTCGCGCAGGTTCAGGTTGATGCGCGACGAGAACAGCCCGCCTAACACAGCGTTCATCACCATCACCCGAAAATATTCCGGGTGCCGGCGCGGCAGTCCGACGTGCCCAACGCGGAGCTCCGACTGCGGCGCATCCTCCTTGCGCACGAGGTGCACGGCGCGGGTCCGGCGCGCCGGCGCATCGGCAGGCGGCGCAATCGGCGACACGACACCGTCCCAGCCGCCGAACGTGCGCGTCGCGATCGACACACCTTCATCGACGCTCACGTCTCCGACGAGCACGAACGTCGATCCGCGCGGCCGATAGCGCTCGGTGTAGAACCGCCGCACATCATCCCGGGTCAGCGTGGACACGGTGTCGGATCCGCCTTCTTCCGGCCGCGCGTAGCGGGAGAACGGGTCGTACACGAAGCGGGCAAACATCTCGTCGGCCAGGCCGCGCGGCTCCGTGCGCATCTGGAGCAGATCCGCGAGTCGCTCGGCGCGCAGCCGCGCGATGTCGCGCTCGGGAAACGACGGCGTGAGCGCCAGCTCGCCGAGGAGTGCGATGGCCGGTTCGACGTGTTCGCGCAGCACCGTCACGCCGGCGTTCGCGGTGTCCCAGTCCGCGCCGGAGAACACGCTCGCGCCCAACCGCTCGAATTGCTCGGTGAGCGCGTTGCCGTCGCGGTGCATGGTTCCCTCGAGGAGCCCGCGCGCGGTGAGATTCGCCACGCCATCGCGGCCGGCCGGCTCGGTGGACGCGCCGGCGTCGACGAGCAGCAGCGCCGTCACGACCGGCAGCGTGCGCACGGGCGCGACGATCACGCGGAGCCCGTTGTCGAGCGTCACGATTTCGAAGCGCGGAAAGCGGTAGGGCTTGGGCGCCGCCGCGGCCGGTCGCGGCGGGGCCGCGGCCTTTCCGCCTAACGCAATCGACGCGTGCTTCACCGCGCCGCTCCGCTGGCCGCCTCGGCTTCGTCGGGCTCGCCTTCCTCGCCGTGCCTCGGCACGTAGAGCAGGACCGCGCGGTTGTCCGTGCCTAACCGTTCGCGCGCGAACGCGTTTACGCGCTCCGCCGTCACCGCGCGATAGCGGTCCGTCTGCTCGTTGAGCAGGCGCGGGTCGTCGAACATCGCCGCGAACATCGAGAGTTTGTCGGCCCGTTCACCCGCCGATTGCAGCGACGTCACGAACGACGTCTCGATGAGCGCGATCGCGCGCTCGACCTCGGCGCGCGTCACGCCGTCGCGACGCACCGCGTCGACCACCTGCGTGACCTCGGCTTCGAGCGTATCGCTCGACACTTCGGGGCGCGCCGTCGCATCGATCACCAACAAGTCGGCGCCCTGCGACAGATCGAACGTGAACGCCGTCGCCTCGCTCGCGATTTCGCGCTCGCGCACCAACACGCGTTCCAGCCGGCTCGACTTGCCGAGTCCCAGGATGGCGCCTAACACGCTGCCGGCGTAGTATTCATCGCTCCCGAAGACCGGCGCCCGGAACGCAAGGAACAGCCGCGGCACCATCACCGTGTCCGGCACCACTTCGCGATGCGTCGCACCGAAGCGGGGCGGGAGCGTCATGTCCGCGAGCGGCGGAATGGGCGACGCCCCGCGCGGGATCGCACCGAAGTACTGCTCCACCAGCGCACGCGCCTGCGCCGGCTCGAAATCGCCGGCGATGGACAACACCGCGTTGTCGGGCCGATAGAACGTTGAGAAGAACTGCGCGATGTCCTCGAGGCTCGCCGCCGACAAATCTTCCATCGAGCCGATGAGCGAGTGATGGAACGGATGCGTCGGCGGATACGTGAGAGCGGGAAGGCGCTCGGACCACGTTCCGTACGGCTGGTTGTCCATGCTCCAGCGCCGCTCGTTCTTCACCACGTCGCGCTGCGTGTCGAGCTTCTGCTGCGTCATTGCGGGCAGCAGCGCGCCCATGCGGTCTGCTTCCAACCACAGTGCCAGCGCGAGCTCGTTTGACGGAACAGTTTCGTAGTAGTTCGTTCGATCCAGCCACGTGGAACCGTTGAGCGTGCCACCCGCCCGCTGGATGAGCTCGAAGTGCTCATTGGCCTCGACGTGCTCCGAGCCCTGGAACAACATGTGTTCGAACAGGTGGGCGAATCCCGTTCGCCCGAGGCGTTCATTGGCCGATCCGACGCGGTACCACAGGTTCACGGCGACGATGGGCGCCCGATGATCCTCCGACAGCGTGACGACGAGGCCGTTGGACAGACGATAGCTCTCGATCGGAATGCGCATATGCGAAACTTGCACGACGTGGTGGAGACGGGAAACCCCGACGCGCGCGCACGCTCGCGCTCTCCTGCTTGACATGATCTGGAGGGGGCGTCATGTTCACGATCCCCTAGACCCCGTGTGAGGCGCGTCCCCGCGGCGCGCCTCATGGTGTCGGTGGAGGGGACGTGCGTGGCTCCGTCGCGATTTCTTCCACGCGGTCGCGTGTGCGGTCTTCAACCACTTTGGTACGGAGGTGGGTCCCATGGCAGCGGAATTCTATATCGGTGAATCCCTGATCGGCGACGGGAACGAGGTGGCGCACATCGATCTCATCATCGGCTCCAAGTCGGGACATGCGGGGCAGGCGTTTGTCAACGCGCTGTCGAACAACAAGGACGGGTTCACGAGCCTGCTCGCCGTCGTCACGCCGAATCTCGCGGCCAAGCCCGACACCATCCTGTTCAACAAGGTCACGATCAAGGGCGCGAAGCAGGCGGTGCAGATGTTCGGACCCGCGCAAGCCGCTGTGGCCCGCGCCGTGGTCGACTCCGTATCGTCAGGTGTCATTCCGCGCGACAAGGTCGATGACTATTGCATCCTCGTGGGCGTGTTCATCCACTGGGACGCGAAGGACGACAAGAAAATCTTCGACTTCAACTACCGGGCGACCAAGCAGGCGCTCGAGCGCGCGCTCAAAGGACAGCCGCGGATCGACGACGTGATCGCCGGCGAGAAGACGGCCCGTCACCCCTTCGCCAGCGGCGCGGAAGGCTAATTGCAGGCCTGGGCCGCGCGCGCGCATCGCTGCGCACGCGGTCCTCGCGAGCTGGTACGAACACGACACACGGGGCGCTCAGCGGCGCCCCGTGTTCATCGATGGGTGCCCGCATGAAAAAACTTCTGCTTCAGATCGATTCGAATCAGCTGCCCAGCGCGTTCGACGAAGTTGTCGCCTACGACGCGGGCGCGGATGCGGTGATGCAGCGCGGCGGCGTGGCGGCGGCCGATGTTCGAGATCTCATTCACGGGTGCATCTTCACCCGCGGCCCCAAGGATCTGCACAACACCGCCGTGTTCATCGGCGGCAGCGACATGTCCGCCGGCGAAGCCTTGCTCGCCGCCGCGCAGAAATCGCTCTTCGGACCGTTCAAGGTGTCGATGATGCTCGACTCGAACGGCTCCAACACGACTGCGGTTGCCGCCGTCATCAAGATCACGCGCGCGGCGCGCGACGTGCGCGGAAAGAAAGTGCTGGTCACCGCCGGCACGGGTCCCGTGGGCGCGCGCGCGGCGGGACTGCTCGCCAAGGCCGGTGCGTTAGTCACGATCACATCGCGGCGCGAAGAGGAGGGCGAAAAAGCGCGCTCGGGCATCGCGTCCCGGTTCGGCGGCACGGTCGCGATGGTCTGCATGCACGACGCGTCCGAAGCCGCTCGCGTCCTCGATGCCGTCAAGCCGGAGATTCTCCTCAACACGGGACCGGCGGGCGTGCTGCTCGTGCCGCGCGATGCGTGGTCCGCGCACCGGGGCCTGACGGTGGCGTGCGACCTCAACGCCGTGCCGCCGTTAGGAATCGAGGGCATCGAAGTGAACGACGACGGCAAGGACCGCGGCGGCGTGACGGCCTTCGGCGCCATCGGCGTGGGCGGCTTCAAGATGAAAGTGCACAAGGCCTGCATCGCGCGCCTGTTCGAGCAGAACGACACCGTCCTCGACGCCGAGACCATCGCCGAGCTCGCCGCGGGCCTCCAGGCCTAACGGACGAGCGAGCGTCGCGACCGCATGTCCCGCACGCTCGGCATCGATCCGGGAACGATCACCATCGACGTCTGCGGGCTGGACAACGGCGCGGTCTACCTCGACCGGTCGCTGCCCACCACCGATGCGCTGGCCGATGTGCCGGGGTTCATCGCGCTGCTCCGCGACGCGCGCGCCGCGCTCATTGCCGGCCCGTCGGGCTACGGTCTGCCCCTCATCCCCGTCGAACGCGCCACCGAAACCGACCTGCGCCTCGCATACCTCGCGGCGACCGACGACCACGGAGGTATCGGCGGCCTGCGCGTCCTCGCGCGCGCCATGCGCGACGCCCAGCTGCCCGTGCTCTTCACGCCGGGCGTCATCCACCTCGCCTCGGTGCCGGCCGCGCGAAAAATCAATCGCGTCGACATGGGCACCGCCGACAAGGTCTGCGCGGCCGCGCTCGGCGTACACGACCAGGCGCGACGCCGCGGATGCCCGTACGGCGATGTGTCGTTCATCCTGCTCGAGTTAGGCGGCGCATTTTCGGCTGCCGTCGCCGTGCGCGAGGGACGCATCGTCGACGGCATGGGCGGCACCGCCGGCCCGATGGGCGCGCGCGCCGCGGGCGCCCTCGACGGCGAAGTGGCGTTTCTCGCCGGCGCCATCGGCAAGACCATGCTCTTCGCCGGCGGCGCGGCCAGCATCATCGGAGCGACGGCCGACCTGGCCGAGCACCTCGCGGCGCCGAACACCGAACCCGAGCGCACCGCGCGCGACGCGCTGCTCGAGAGCGCCGTGAAGGCCGTCGCCGCGCTGTGCACCGTCGTCCCGAGCCCGCACGAGATCCTGCTGTCCGGCCGCCTAACGCACGCCGACGCGATCGCCCGCGAGCTGCGGCTGCGCCTGAGCCCGTTCGCGCCCGTGCATCGCCTCACCGGATTCGCGCGCGTGGCCAAAGAAGCCGCACAGGGCGCCGCGCTCATTGCCGACGGACTGGCCGGCGGCCCGAATGAAGCCCTCCTGAACGCCCTCGGGTTGCGCGAGTCCTCCGGCACCGTGCTCGACCACCTGTTCTTCATCACCCCGGATGCCGCGCGCCGCCGGCTCGGCGTTGACTAACCCCGGTCGCACCGCCGCCGGCGCCCGAGGAGCAGGCAGCGTCCTGATCGCCGGCTTTTCGACGCGCGCGCTCGTCGAATCAGCGACCGCGGCGGGTTTCACCGCCGCGTCGGTGGACGCGTTCGCCGATCTCGACAACCGCGGAACGCCCGCCGTCGCCGTCCGCCCGGAAGGCCCGGGCCCCCGACGGTACGACGTGTTAGGCATCGCCCGCGCCGCCGCGGGAATCGCGGGCCAATCGGTCGCCTACGTCGCCAGCTTCGAGAACCACCCGAATGCCGTCCGCCTTCTCGCGCGCGGGAGACGCCTCCTCGGCAACCCGCCCGGCGTGCTGATGCGGGCGCGGTCGCCGTCGCTCGTATCGGCCGTGATGCGCGAGCACGGATTCATCGCGCCCGACATCCGGTTGCGAGCCGGTCGCCAGATTCGCAGCCGTTCGTGGCTCGCCAAGCCCTTCGCGTCCGGCGGGGGCCACGGCATCACGCGCTGGCACCGCGGCGACACACTGCGCCGCAGCCACTTCTTGCAGCAGCACATTCGCGGTGTCCCGGGCTCCCTCGTCTTCGTCGCCGACGGCCGGCACGCCGTGCCGTTTGCGTTCAGCCGGCAGCTCGTGGGTGAAGCCGAGTTCGGCACCGCCGGCTTCACGTACTGCGGCAGCATCCTCGTCCGGGCCGGCTCGACGTCGTTTCCCAAAGCCGATGCAGTGTTCGACACCGCGTGCAGCATCGCCGACCTGCTCGCTCGAGAGCTCCGCCTTGTGGGAGTCAACGGGATCGACTTCATTGCGCGGGACGGCACGCCGTTCGTGACGGAGGTCAACCCGCGCTACTCCGCCTCGATGGAGCTTGCCGAACGGTCGTTCGAATTCTCCGTGTTTGACGCGCATGTCCGCGGATGCGCTGGCGTCGCCCCGCGTTTCGATCTCGCCGCCGTTCGACGCGACTCGTCTGTCGAGGTTTTCGGCAAGGCGATACTGTTCGCCAGGCGGACGACGGTAATGGGCGATACGCGCTCATGGTTGGACGATCGATGGCTGCGCGACGTGCCGCATCCGGGTGAGCGAATTCTGAGCGGCAGCCCCGTCTGCACGATCTTCGCGCGCGGTGCGAGCGACGCCGCCTGCCACGCCGCGCTTGTGCGGCGCGCGCGAAAGCTGTATCAGAAAATCGGGGGCAGCGGGAGGAGAAGCGCATGACCCAGATGTCGGGCCTCGTCGAGCATGTCACCTGCTTGGGATGCGGCTGCTCCTGCGATGACATTGTCGTGGCAGTGCGCGATGGGCGCATTGCGGAGGCGCGCGGCGCGTGCGCGCTCGGCGCATCGTGGTTCGGCGATGGACGGGTGCCGGCGATCGCGCGCGCGGGCGGATCGAACGTCTCCATCGATGCGGCGATCGATGCGGCGGCGGCGCTGCTCGACGAAGCTCGTCGCGTCCTGGTATTTCTGGGCACCGACATCTCGTGCGAGACCCAGCGCGCCGCGGTCGAAGTGGCGGACACGGTGCGCGGCGTCGTAGACGGGATCAGTTCGTCGAGCGTGGCCTCCGGAATACTCGCCGCCCAGCGACGCGGTCGCGTGAGCGCGACGCTCGGAGAAATTCGCAACCGCGCGGACTGCATCGTGTTCTGGGGGACGGATCCTTCGGCCCGGTACCCGCGCTACGCGTCGCGCTACGCGCCCGAGCCGGCCGGTCTCTTCCTGCCTAACGGGCGGCGCAGCCGCACCATCGTCGCCGTCGACATCGGCGGCGCCCGCGGTCCGGCCGACGCCGACGTGCGGCTCGAGGTCCCGCCGGAACAGGAGCTCGATACGATCGCGGCGTTGCGCGCGTCGGTCGCGGGTCGATCGTTAGGCACAGAGCGGTTCGGGCCGGCGCTCGCCGATGTCGCGCGCCGGCTCGCCGCGGCGCGCTATGTGGCCATCGTCTACGACGCCGAGCCCGGCGCCCTGCCGGCGCAACCCGCGCGCGCCGAGTCGCTGACGGCGCTCGGCCAGGGACTCAACGCCGGCACCCGTGCGTGCGTGACCCCGTTGCGCGGCGGCGGCAACCGCATCGGCGCCGAGGCCGTGCTCACCTGGCAGACCGGCTATCCCATGACCGTCGACTTCTCGCGCGGCCACCCGCGCTTCAGGCCTGACGACGGGCCCCGGGCGCTCGTCGACGCCGGAGCGATCGACGCGGCGCTGGTGGTCGGCCGCCCGTTAGGCCTGCCGTTCGCCATCGACGCCGTGCACACCGTCGCCGTCGGCCCAGCAGCCTCGGACGCCGCGTGCGAGATCGCGATCGACACCGGCGTGGCCGGCGTCCACGAGGGCGGCACCGCATTCCGCATGGACGACCTGCCGCTTCCACTCAGCGCGCCCCTGCCCGGACCGCCGGTCGCCGCCGACATCGTGCGCACGCTCGCCCAACGCATCGGCGCCCGCCGCGCCCGTCGCTCGTGAGCGACCGCCTGCGCATCACCGGCGGCGCCGTCTACGATCCCGCAAACGGCGTTGATGGAGACGTACGCGACGTCTGCGTGCTGGATGGCCGCATCGTTGACGCACTCCCGACCGACGCGCCGCGCCTCGACGCGCACGGAATGGTCGTGATGCCCGGCGGCATCGACATCCACGCGCACATCGCCGGCTCGAGCGTCAATCACGCCCGTCGCATCCTGTCCGACGAGCGCACGGCCGATCCGACAGCCGCGCCCGCGCTCCGCGATGCCGTGCCGCGCTCCGGCACCGGCGGCACCGTGCCGAGCACGTTCACCACCGGCTACCGCTACGCGGGGCTCGGCTACACCACGGTGTTCGACGCCGCGGTGGCGCCCGTGAGCGCGCGCGACACGCACGCGCAGCTCGACGATACGCCCATCATCGACGCCGGCTTCTTCGCCCTCATGGGCAACGATGCCTATCTGCTCCAGCAGGTGGCCGCCGGTGAACGCGACCGCGCCCGCGATTATACCGCCTGGCTGTTAGGCGCGACCGGCGCCTATGCGATCAAGATCGTGAATCCGGGCGGGGTCGAGCTCTGGAAGCGCAACATCCGCACGGTGAAAAGCATCGATGACACGAGCGGTGTCCCGGGCGCCACGCCACGCGCGATCATGGAGACGCTGGCGGACGCCGCCGCGACGCTGGCGCTTCCGCACCCCGTGCACATCCACTGCAACAACCTCGGTCTCCCTGGCAACGTCTCCACGACCCTCGACAGCATGCGGGCGCTGTCCGGGCGCCGGGCGCACTTCGCGCACGCCCAGTTCCATGCGTATGCCGGAGGAAACGGCAAGCCGTGGGCGTCCGGTGCCAAGCAGCTCATTGCCTACATCAATGCGCACGACGAGGTCTCGATCGACGTTGGGCAGGTGATGCTCGGACACGCGACGACGGTCACTGCCGATGGCGCCGTGGAGTATTTGCTGCACGCGAGCAGCGGACGGCGGTGGGTCAACGTGGACGTCGAACTCGAGACCGGATGCGGCATTGTGCCGTACGAGTACCGGGACGCCGCAGCCGTCGCCGCGCTGCAGTGGGTCGTCGGTCTCGAGCTGTTCCTGCTCTCCGAGGATCCGTGGCGGGTCGTGCTGTCCACCGACCATCCCAACGGCGGCGCGTTCACGAGCTACCCCGAATTGATTCGGCTGCTGATGGATCGCGCCTATCGGGACGACCGGCTCAAGGCCGTGAATCAGAAGCTGCTCGCCGGGAGCGCGCTCGCCGACGGGCTCGCGCGCGAGTACACCCTGCGGGAGATCGCGATCATCACGCGCGCCGGTCCGGCGCGGCAGCTAGGCCTGGCGAACAAGGGACATCTGGGCGCGGGCGCGGACGCCGACATCACGATTTACGCGCGCGACGCGAACATCGCCGCGATGTTCTCGACGCCCCGATACGTCATCAAGGCGGGCGAGCTCGTCGTCGAGGAAGGGCAGCTGCGCCGGGCGCCGCCGTCCCGTCGTCTGTACGTGCGGCCGCCGTACGACGACGCGGTGATGCGCGACCTCTCGGCGTGGTTCGAGCGCTACGCGACGATCGCGCTCGCCAACTATCCGGTCGCGCCGCCGCGCGACGCGCCGGTTCCCGTCGGCGCGGGTGCCTAACGTGAACATTCGCGGTGTGGCCATCGAAAACACGTTCGCCGAAGCGTTCGGCATGCGCGCGGCGCGGGTCATCATCACCGCGCGCGATCGGCGTTGGGCGACCGAAGCCGCACGCGAGATGACGGGCTTCGCGACGTCCGTCATCGCCTGCAAGGTCGAAGCAGGCATCGAACGGGAGCTCTCGCCGTCCGAGACGCCCGATGGTCGTCCCGGCGTCAGCGTGCTGCTCTTCACGATGGATTCGGACAGTCTCGTCAAGCGCATGATCGAGCGCATCGGGCAGACGGTGCTCACGTGCGTCACCACCGCGTGCTTCGACGGCCTCCTCGATGCGACCGACCGGATGCCGATCGGACGATCCCTGCGCGTGTTCGGCGACGGATTTCAATCCAGCAAGGTGATCGGGGGCCAACGCTACTGGCGCATCCCGGTGATGGAAGGCGAGTTCCTGGTGCAGGAGACGTTCGGACGGATCAAGGGTGTCGGCGGCGGCAACTTTCTCATCCTCGCCGAGAGCGATGCGGCTGCCCTCGACGCAGCCGAGGCCGCAGTCGAGGCCATGCGCGGAACGCCGGGGGTGGCGCTTCCGTTTCCCGGCGGCATCGTGCGCAGCGGCAGCAAGGTGGGCAGCAAACGCTATCCGTCGATGATCGCGACGACCAACGACGCGTTCTCGCCCACCATTCGCTCGCGGTCGCCATCGTCGTTGCCTAACGGAGTCAACGCCGCGCTCGAGATCGTGCTCGACGGCCTGGACGCGCCCTCGATCGCGGCCGCCATGCGCGCGGGGATCGACGCCGCCTGCCGCAGCGGCATCCACAGCATCTCCGCCGGCAATTACGGCGGCAAGCTCGGACCACACCACTTTTATCTCCGCGAGATCATGGGCGCGGGCGCCGCGGCATGAGCGACGCCGTCACGCTCACGCTGCGCGGCGCGATCGGGCGCCGCCTCGAGGCGGAGTCCATCCTGCCCGATGCGTTCGCGGCCCTCGACGAGGCCGGCATCGCGCGGCTGCCGCTGTGGGATGGCGCATGCGTCGTTCCGTTAGGCGACGTGTTCCAGGTGCGCGGCGGCCGGTCGAGCACCGTGCGCCTCGCCGGCGACCTGGCGCTCGTCGACGCCATCGGCGCCGGCATGTCGACCGGCGACCTGCACGTGGACGGCGCCGTGGGGCGCTATGTGGGCACCCGCATGTCCGGCGGCACGCTGCGCGTCGGCGGCGATGCCGGCTACGGCGCGGGCCTCGAGATGTCCGGCGGCCTGCTCGACGTCGCCGGCAATGCCGGCGATCGGTTAGGCGCGGGCCGCCTGGCCGCGGCGCGCGGCATGTCCGGCGGCGAGATCATCGTGCGCGGCAACGCCGGCGCTGAAATCGGCGCGTCCATGCGGCGCGGCACCGTGGTCGTCGCCGGCAACGCCGGTCCGCGCGCCGGCGTGGGCATGATCGCCGGCAACGTGATCGTCTTCGGCAGTGCAGGGCACGATCCCGGCCGGTTCAACAAACGCGGCAGCATCGTCGTCTTCGGCGGCGTCGACGTCCCGCCCACCTACCTCTACGATTGTACGTACGTGCCGCCGCACATCGCCGTCACCCTCGTGCATCTGCGCTCCCGCCGCGATCTCTCGCTCGGCGATGACGCCCGCGGCGCCGCCTTTTTGCGTTACAGCGGCGACATGTCCGAGACGGGACGCGGCGAAATTCTCACGCGGGCCGGCCGGTGAGCGCCCTCCACTTGAACGAGCGCGCCTGGGAGCTGGCGGACGACATGGTCGCGCGCGCGAGCCAACTCCGCGTCGCGAGCAGCCTGCTGCCGTCGGGCACGCGCCTGCTGGATGCGGGCATCGAAGCCGCCGGCGGTCTCGGCGCCGGCATCGCGCTCGCGCAGCTCTGCACGAGTGGATTGGCCGACATTAGTCTCACTTGGTTACGAATTGGCAGCGACTCGTACCCCGGTGTCCGCCTGTGGACCGATCATCCCGCGCTCGCCTGCATGGCATCGCAGTACGCCGGCTGGTCGATCCAGGTCGGCAAGTATTTCGCGATGGCATCCGGCCCGCTGCGCGCGCATGCCCGCGTCGAGACCGA
Source organism: Gemmatimonadaceae bacterium (assembly GCA_036273715.1). NCBI lineage: Bacteria > Pseudomonadati > Gemmatimonadota > Gemmatimonadia > Gemmatimonadales > Gemmatimonadaceae > Gemmatimonadaceae bacterium. Next base: position 154,530 of record DASUHB010000072.1, on the reverse strand, counting down.
GCTCTTCACCAGGTTGGGCTACGCCGAGCAGGCCACGCGCGGCGTGCTCGTCCTCGAGGGACGAACGCCGCCCACCGACGAAGTTGCCCATTACATCGCCTCGCGCGCCAAACTCGATCCGCGCCAGGTCACGATCGCCATCGCGCCGACGGCGTCGCTCGCCGGCGGCGTGCAGGTCGTGGCCCGCATCCTCGAGACGGCGCTCCACAAGATGGAGTCGTTAGGCTTCGACGTCCGGCGCGTGGTCAGCGGGATCGGCGTCGCCCCGCTCCCGCCCGTGGCGCACGACGACCTGCACGCCATCGGCCGCACCAACGACTGCGTGCTCTACGGCGGACAGGCGCACTTCACCGTTCGCGCCGACGACGATGAGCTCTCGCAGCTCGCCAGCCGACTCCCCGCCTCCGCATCGCACGACTACGGCACACCGTTCTATGACATCTTCAAGCGCTACGGTGGCGATTTCTACAAGATCGATAAAATGCTCTTCAGCCCGGGCGAAGTCTGGCTCACCAGCGACACCTCCGGACGCACGTTCCACGGCGGCAAGCTGGATCCCGAAGTGCTGCGCACATCGCTGATGCAGTGACCGTCCCTGTGCGCCTAACGCGCGCACGCCGCGTTTCCCCGATTCCCATTCCCCGAGGTTCCCCATGTGGTGCGTCGTCGTCATCTACAACCATCCGAAGGACCCGGCGGCATTCGAGAAGTACTACGCCGCCACCCACCTCCCGCTCGTGAACAAGCACGCCAAGGAAATCGGATTCTCGCGCGCGGTGCTCATGAAATTTCCCCGCAACCTCGACGGCTCGAAGCCTTCGTTCTATCGCAAGGCCGAACTCTGGTTCGATTCGGAAGCGGCGCTCACGCGCGGCACGGCCACGCCGGGATTCGGCGCCGTTGCCGGCGACTTGCCTAACTTCGCCACCGGCGGGTTCACCGCGCTCACCGGCCAGGAAGGCTGAGATCATGTTCGTCGCCATCCTCGCCGCGCGCACCGGATGGCACACCGAAGAGCTCGCGCGCGCGCTGGCGGTCCGCGGCGCGCGCGCAGCCGTGTTCCCGTACGAGACCCTCGTCGCATCCCTCGGCAGTCGCACGCGCATGCAGGCGCAGGACACCGACCTCCTCTCGGCCGACGCGGTCCTCGCGCGCATCATCCCCAATGGGTCGCTCGAGCAGATCGTGTTTCGTGTCGATGCGCTCCACGCCCTCGAGGACGCCGGTGTCCCCGTCATGAACCCGCCGCGCGCGATCGAGCGAACCGTCGACAAGTTCTACACGTCGGCGCTGCTCGCGCGGGCTGGTCTTCCCACGCCGGAAACGATCGTGTGCGAGCGTTCCGACCAGGCGATGGATGCGTTCCATGCACTGCGCGATGTCATCGTCAAACCGCTCGTCGGCTCCATGGGGCTCGGCATGGTGCGCGTGAATGACGAGGAAATCGCGTGGCGCGTGTTTCGCGCGCTGGAAGCCATTCACGGGGTGTATTATCTTCAGCGCACGATCGAGCACGAAGGTCGCGACGTCCGCGTCTTCGTCGTCGGCGACCGTGTCGTGGGCGCCATCGAACGCTCGGCGGCGGGTTGGCGCACCAATCTGGCTCGTGGCGGACACGCACGCGCGATCACACTGCCCGCCGAGTGGCACGCCATGGCGCTGTGTGCCGCACGCACCGTCGGCGCGGCGTACGCCGGCGTCGATCTCCTGCCCGCTCGAGACGGATCAGTCTATGTACTCGAGGTGAACGGCATCCCTGGATGGCACGGGCTTCAGACAGCTACCTCCATCGACGTCGCCCAAGCGATCGTCGATCATTTGCTCGACGCGTATCGCGCCAGACGCTGACGCCAAACCGTCGCACGCCCGTACGACCAGCCACGGCCGCAGATGTCGCGAGCGCTGCCCAACTGGCGTGCTTGCTCGAGGCCAGCGCACAAAAACCCGGTAACGTTGCGCCACCCGCCCGCACGCATTTTCACGACACGCGCTACGAGCACTTCCTCGCCAGCGCCGCCGCGATTGGGCCTGCGTTCCTGCTCGCGCGACGCCGCACGCTCGGTGCCACCATCTACGGAGCCTGCCTCGCGACCGCGGGTTGGACGCGCGCCAATACGAATCTCGGTATCATCCTGCTGCTCGCGCCGCTTGCGCGGGCCGCTCTCGATCCGCGCGGCGGGACGCTGCGCGGCCGCGTGGCGCGCGTGTTGCGGCGAACCACGGTGCGCGATGCGGCCCATGTGTATGCCGCCATTCGCCTCGCGCATCCCGGGGGACTCGGCCGCGCGACGTCGCAGGATGTCGCGGCTGCGCCAACCCGCGGCCTGCGCGCCGTCATGGTGCTCGCCGCGGATCACGACGGTATCGCGCGCGAGTACGCCACGGACTTTGCCGTCACGTTCGAGTTGGGCGCGCCCACGTTGCGACGCGCGCGAGGCGATGGACTTTCATGGGACGACGCCATTGTCGAGACCTACCTGACGCTGCTGGCCGCGGCGCCCGACACGCACGTGGCTCGCAAGGTGGGCAACGCGGAAGCGGCTGCCATCTCTCGGCGCAGCCGCGCGGTGCTCGCTGCCGGCGGCGTGCGGAGCGCAGCCGGCCGCCTGCGGGCGGCTGCGTTCGATCGCGCGCTCCGCGACCCATCCAATTCCCGGAACCCCGGGACCACCGCCGATCTTACCGCCGCCGCAATTTTCGCCGTTCTTCTCGAGGGAGGCTGGAGCTAGCGCTCCGGATGGAACAGATGCGAACCCACGGCGAGTTTAGGATACGGGTCAAGAAGGACTACACCGTTTTCTCGTCGGCGCACTTCATCACGTTCGCCGGCCACCGCTGTGAGTCGCTGCACGGCCACAATTATCGCGTCGGCGTGGCGCTCGACGGTGCGATCGATGAAGACGGTTGGTACGTGCTCGATTTTTCGTTGGTCAAACGGCTCATGCGCCAACTCTGCGACGAGATCGACCATAAAGTGCTGCTGCCGCTCGAGAACCCGAAGCTGGGCATCGTCACCAGGGACCAAACGGTGTCCGTCGATTACGAGGGCGCGCTGCGCTACGTGTTCCCGGCGCGGGACTGCGCGCTGCTGCCCATCCCGAATACCACCGTCGAGATGCTCGCGCGCCACCTGGCCACCCGGTTCCTTACCGAGTTAGGCGCAGGCACCGTGGCGCATCTCACGGCCATCGAGATGGAAGTGGAAGAAAGTTTCGGCCAATCCGCCACGTATCGCGGAACGCTCGGCTGAGCTTGCTCAATGCCTAACGGTCAAGGATAGACATCATGGTGACTTTACTGCTTGCTGTCACGACGCTGCTCGCCGGCCCGGCCCCGCATCCCGCGGCCGTGCTTCCGGTCACGCCGCCCAAGATCGAAGTCCGCGTCGACTCGGCGCACTCCCGTATCATCGTCACCGCGGGACCGTTCCGTCTGCCGGCGATGAATGCGCAGATGGACATGTCGAACATGACGCCGAACGATGTGATGCCGTTCACCTGGCCCGTCGATGGATACCTGCGCGGCTTCAGCGTCCGGATGCGCGATGCCGCCGGTAAGGCGCTGCCCCGAGAGATCCTGCACCATCTCATCGGCGTCAACTTCGACCGCCGCCAGCTGGTCTACCCGGCCGTCGAGCGCCTCTTCGGCTGGGGCGCCGAAACCGACCCCGTCGAGCTCCCCGCCTCCATGGGCGTCCCGATGCGGTTAGGCGAAAAGCTCGGTATGTACGCCATGTTCCACAACGAAACCGGCAAGGACATCGATGCGGCCTACCTCGAGGTCACGCTGCTCTACACGCCGGCCGCGGGACACGACGTGCTGTCCGTGATGCCGTTCTACGTCGATGTGAATAACCACATCGGCGGCGTTACCACATTCGATGTGCCACCGGGAAAATCGACCCACAGCTATGAATTCGAGCTCCCGATCGGCGGAAAGCTCGTCGGCATCGGCGGACATCTGCACGACTACGGCAGCACCCTCGAGCTCCAGGACGCGACTAACGGAAAGGTGCTCGCCCGCCTCAAGGCGCGCCGCGACCACGACGGCCACGTGCAGGGCGTCGGCCGCTTCATCTTCGGCTTCAACAGCGACGCGCTCGCCCTCAAGGCGCACCATCCATACCGGGTCGTCGCCGAGTACGACAACCCGACCAGCGAAACGTTCAAGGACGGAGGCATGGGACACATCAACGGGGCCTTCGTCCCCGACGATGGCGCAACCTGGCCCAAGCTCGATCTCAACGACCCGCTGGTGAAACGCGATATCGCCACGCTGCCGATCATGACCGACATGAACGAGCACCCGGCCGGAACCGCATCGCAACAACACAAAGGCGCCGCCGGACATGACGCGCGCGCGTCGGGGGACGCCAAGATGCGCGACATGCCGATGAGCGACATGCCCAACATGCCGGCCGGCCGCCCCTCGCAGCCGAAGGCCGACTCGACGGGGTCAGATCACACGCCCTGACACGAGCGCTCGGTGCGCCGGCCCGTTAGGCCGGCGCCGGGGACGCGGCGAAGGCGGCGAGCAAACGCGGATCGATCCGGCCGTCGTGCAGCGCGCTTCCGATGAGGACACCGTGTACGCCCAACACCGCCAGTCGGCGCACGGCGTCGAGATCCCCAACGCCGCCCCCCACGATCAACTCCGCGGGCCCAGCCCTCGCGACCATGCGCCCCGCCAGCGCTTCGTCGACACCGGCGCCGCTGCCCACGCGGGCGAGATCGAGCAGCAGCACCGCGCTCACTCCGGCACGCACCGCCGCCTGCTGCAGCGCGAGCGGCGCTTCGCGAGCCAGCGTCGTCGACCGCGCCTGAGGCGCGCCATTCCGAAGATCCAGGCTGAACGCGACGCGCAGTGGTCGAACCAACCGCACGACATCGGCGACGACGTCCATGCCCGCGATGCTCTCCAGTCCCACGATGATCCGCTCCACGCCCGGGACCGATCCCCAGCGCGCCGCGTCTGCACTCCGCGCGATACCGGCGTCGAGCCAGATCTGCGCGCCGCCGTGGTCGAGGCCCGCGCGTGCGCACTCGTGCACCAGCGATTCCTGCGGCGCGCGTCCTTCGATCGCATCCAGATCCGCGACGTAGATGCGTCGCGCGCCCAACGCGGCGAAAGCCGCCGTGATCGCGACGGCGTCGCCGGGCGCCGCATCGGGCGCGGCGCGCGAGATGAGAGGCGCGTAACGCGACCGGTCGCCGCCCCGAGCGTGCACCGCGCGCCCGCCTTGCAGATCGAGCACCGGAATCAGCTGCATCCACCGCCTAACGGAAGAGCCTTGTGACGCCGACGGTCGTGGCCGGGTGGGACATCGGCGGCGTCAACCTCAAAATCGCCGTCGTCGAGGACGGACGCGTCGTGCATGCGCGCACGCGCCCGTTCGAGATCCAACGGACACCAGCGGAGCTCGTCGACGCGCTCCACGCCGCGGCGCGCGCGGCGGCGCTGCCGCCCGGCTGCCCCCACGCGCTCACCATGACGGCCGAGCTCTCGCAGCTCTTCCGCACCAAGCGCGAGGGCGTGACCTTCGTTCTCGACGCCTTCTCCGCGGCGTTCCGCAACGACGAAATCTCGGTTTACACGGTGGACGGATGCTTTGTGAGCCCGGACGAAGCGCGCCACACCCCGCTTCGGGCCGCCGCCGCAAACTGGCGCGCCACGGCATCCGTCATCGCGCTCACGTGGCCTGACGCAACGCTCGTCGATATCGGGTCCACGACCACCGACATCATTCCCATCGCCGCCGGCGCGGTCGTCGCGGCCGGCCGCACCGACGCCGAGCGCCTGTCTAACGGAGAGCTGCTCTATCTTGGCGTCCTGCGGACGCCCGTTGAAGCCATCGTCCACGAAGTGCCGCTCGGCGGCTCGGCGGCCGGCGTGTCTGCCGAAGCGTTCGCCCTGTCCGGCGATGTGCATGTGTGGAACGGTGACCTCCTGCCCGCCGACTACGATACCGGCACGTCCGACGGCCGGCCCGTCGCGCGCGAGTTCGTGCGAGAACGACTCGCCCGCATCGTGTGCGCCGACCGCGAGAGCCTCGACGATCGCGCCGTCGACCACATTGCGGCTCACGTCGCCGACGCCCAGATCGCGCGCACGTCGGCCGCGCTCGCGCGCGTCCGCGCGGACACCGCACCGGAGGCTCCCGTGGTCGCCGCAGGACTCGGCGCCTTCATCGCCGAGCGCGCGGCGCGACGGCTCATGGTCTCCTGCGTGAGCCTCGCCGAAACGTTAGGCAGCGCCGCCTCGCGCGCGGCGCCCGCCGCCGCCGTCGCCGTCCTCCGCGCACGCATCCAGGCATGACCTCGCGAGTGGATACCGTCGTAAAGGTGGGCGGTGCCCTGCTCGCGACGCCAGGACCACTCGATGCAGTCGTGCGCGCGCTCGAGAGCGCCATCGCCCACGCCGACGGTTTGGCCGTCGTCCCAGGCGGCGGACCATTCGCCGATGTCGTCCGGAACGTCGACACGAAGCTGCGCATCGGCGCCGATGCCTCCCACTGGATGGCGGTCCTCGCCATGGACCAGCATGCCTTGCTCATCGCCTCGCGCACGACGCGCGCCCGGCTCGTCGAACACCCGGCCGAAATCACCGGCGCGCTCGTGCATGGCCGGCTCCCAGTGCTCGCGCCCTACCGCTGGCTGCGCGCCCGCGATCCGCTGCCGCACAGCTGGGACGTCACGAGCGACTCGATCGCCGCGTGGGTCGCGGGCGAGTTAGGCGCACGGCGCCTCGTGCTCGTCAAACCGGTGGTCGACGAGCAGTCCGCGCTCGTCGATGCCTACTTCGAGCGGGCCCTGCCTAACGGATTGGAAGTCGTCATCGCCGATGCCGCCGGACTCACTGAAGCGCTGCGGGCGACGTAGACGGCTCGAGCCGCTCCTCGCCGCCGCGCCGCAGTCGCGAAGCCGGCGCCGGCCCCTGCGCCCAGCTCCGCCGGCCGGCGCACCGGGCCAGCGCGGCGACTCGAGCGCGTGACACCCGTCCAAGCCGGTCGCCATCCTCGCACGCAGCGCCGCGGACGCCCGCGACATCCACGCCGAGGGCGCGCAATTCCGAGAGCTGCGACCCGGCGAGACCACCTGCCACTGCCACCGTCAACTCGGCACCGTGAGCGTGGCGCACCCATGCCGCCAGTTGCGTCTCCGACATCGCTCCGAACACCCCGCGAGCCGCGCGGTCCGTATGCTTCACGGCGGTGTCGAGGAGAACGCCTAACGCGCCGGCACGTTCTGCAGCTTCAACGAGCCACCATGGCGACAGACTAGCAACATCCGGATGCAAATAGTCCGCGTATCCCACCGCAATGACCCCGATGCTCGCGCTGACCAAACACGCGCCATGCACTGCAGCCGCGACCAGCGACTCCACCCGCTCCTGATCTGAAATACCCGCAAAGCCGATCTTCAAGTACGCCAGGCGGTGAGTGGCCACCCGTCGTGCGGCCAACGCGACCGCCACCTCGTCGCTCGCGTCGCCAAGCGCCGCGCTCACTGGCAGCCGGCCATCCACGGCCCTCACGATTTCGCCCAATGCGCGCCCACTCACGGCGCCGAGCGGACCCGCGGCAGGATCCTTCGCGTCGATGATGTCCGCCCCGCCCTCGAGCGCCGCCTCCGCCTCGGCCCCGCTCGACACACTGATGAGAAGCCGCATCGATGTTCTCCCTTGCCCTCGCCCTCGAGTCCCCTTGTGACGCGTCGCCGCGCCGGTCATGTTTGCGCTCCCGGCTACTCTACGGAACCCGCGGTACGGAGGCAACCGGTTGACCGATCGACACGCTGGCGCCACGCGATCCGGCAGCGCCGGCCAGGCGCTGGCAGGTACCAGCGTGGTCGTGACCGGCGCCTCGACAGGGATCGGCCGCGCCATCGCGCTTGCCGTCGCCCAGGCCGGTGCAGATGTCGCGATCACCTATCGCAGCGAAGAACGCGAAGCCAGATCCACGGCGGCCGAAATCGGGCGCCTGGGACGTCAGGCGCATGTGTTCAAGCTCGACCTGGCCGACGCCGCGTCGATTACCGATCTGGCCGCGGACGCGCAGCGGGCCCTCGGCCGCCTCGACGTGTGGGTCAACAACGCCGGCGCCGACATCCTTACCGGTCGCACCGCCAATCTTCCCGACGCGAAGAAGCTCGACCTGCTTCTGTCAGTCGACCTTCGGGGCACCATCCTCGCGTCCTGGGAAGCCACGCGGGTGATGCGCGAACAATCGTCCGGCGGCGTTATTCTGAACATGAGCTGGGACCACGTCCTCACCGGCATGTCGGGACGCAATCCGGAGATGTTCTCGGCGGTCAAAGGCGGCGTGATGGCATTCAGCAAGTCGCTCGCCCGCACGGTGGCGCCGCACATCCGGGTCAACGTCCTCGCTCCGGGATGGATCGACACGGAGTTCGGCGGCGGGCTCGACGCCGTTAGGCGACGCAAGATCGCGCGGACGATTCCGCTCGCGCGCTGGGGCACGCCGGCCGACGTCGCGCGCGCTGCCGTGTTTCTCGCCTCGCCCGACAGCGCGTATTTGACGGGCCAGACGCTCTTGATCGGCGGCGGCGCCGTGATGTAGCTCGGCTTTCAGTTAGGCAGACCACACGCCGCGGTGGCGGCTCGTTCAATCGGCAAGGAGCACGACAATGGTCGCGAAAGACACCACCTACACCGATGACCAGATCGCCGAGAAGCTCCGCGATCTTCCGGGATGGTACTACGAAGACGGATGGATCCGCCGCCAGTACAAGACCGACGGCTGGCCGACCACCCTCATGCTCGTCAACGCCATCGGCTACGTCGCCGAGGCCGCATACCACCACCCGGATCTCTCCGTCACGTGGGCCAAGGTGTGGGTCAAGCTCAAGACGCACAGCGCGGGCGGCATCACCGACAAGGACTTCGCGCTCGCGAAACGCATCGAGGAGTGCTCGCTCTGGCGACCGTCGGGATCACCGCTCGAGGGGACACCCAACAAGTTCGTGCGCGGCGGCGATCCCAAGTAGCCGCCTAACGCCGTGAGCGACCGAGCGGTCACACCCACCCGCGTGCTGTTCGTCACTGGGCGGCTGGCAGAACCGGCGCTCCGGCGCACGCTCGATCGCATGACGCCTCCGTTCGCGTTCGACGTCGCCGTCATGCACATCACCGTCGCCGCGCTCATGACCACACCGTGGATCGCGCGCTTCCTTCCTGCGCCGCCGGCATCCCATACCGATCTCGTCCTCATCCCCGGCCTCTGCGAGGGCGACACGGGTGTCATCGCCGAGCGCATGGGCGTCCGCGTCGCCAAGGGACCGAAGGACCTGCGCGAGATTCCCGAGTACTTCGGCCAGGAAGCGCTGCAGCGCGACTACGGCGACTACGACATCGAGATCCTCGCCGAGATCAACAACGCGCCGCGCTGGTCGCGCGACGCGCTGCTCGCCGAAGCGCACCGGCTGCACGAGACGGGCGCCGATGTCATCGACATCGGCTGCACGCCCGGACTCGCGTTCCCCGAGCTGGCACCCGTCGTGCGCGAGCTCGTGGCGGCCGGCATGCACGTCAGCGTCGACAGCTTCGACGCCGGCGAAATCATGACAGCGGTCGACGCCGGCGCGTCGCTCGTCCTCAGCATCAACGGCTCCAACCTCGCAGTCGCGCGGCAGCTCGCCGGCCGCGGCGTACGCGTCGTCGCCGTGCCCGACTTCGGCGCCTCGCTCGACACACTCGAGCCGACCATCCGCGAGCTGTCATCGTTAGGCATCCCGTATCTCATCGATCCTGTCATCGATCCGATCGGCTTCGGCTTCGTCGCGTCGCTCGAGCGCTTCATCGACACCCGGCGCCGCCATCCCGAGGCGCCGATGATGATGGGCATCGGCAACCTCACCGAGCTCACCGCCGCCGACACTACCGGCGTCAACGCGATCCTCATTGCAATGTGCGAGGAGCTCGGCGTGCGCATGGTCCTGACGACGGAGGTCATCGGCTGGGCGCGGGGCGCCGTTCGGGAGGTGGACATCGCGCGACGCCTCATGCACTACGCGATCCGCAACAAGGTCGCGCCGAAGCACATCGATGACCGGCTCGTCACGGTCAAGGATCAGCGCATTCTGTCGTACGGCGACGACGAGCTCCGCGAGCTGCAGTCGCACATTACCGATCCCAACTTCCGGATCTTCACCGATCGCGAATCGATCGTCGTGCTCAACCGCGAGCTGTTCGTGCGCGGCACGGACATCCAGCAGATCTTCTCACAGTTAGGCGTGACCGAGGCCGCCCATGCTTTCTACCTCGGCAAGGAGCTGGCGAAAGCGAAGCTCGCCATCACGCTCGGCAAGACGTACCGGCAGGAAGGCCAGCTCGACTGGGGCTACCTCACACCCGCCGACGACGCGGTCGCCGAGCACGTCCGCCTAACGCAACGGTCGCGCCGCGCCGAGCGCGCTGCCCGCGCGCGCGAGGGAAGGGAGCCGCCCGACACCGGATCCGAGCCCGAATGACCCTCCCGCTCGCCGAGGAGCTCCTCCCGCCGCCGGACCCCGAATCCGCGTGCGCCGCCCTCGCCGCACTGCCGTACGTGTTGTTCCTCGACAGCGCTACGGCCCACACCAGCGCCCGCGACGCCGGCGCCCGCGACCGATACTCGTTTCTCGCCGCCGATCCGGCGATCGTCGTGCGATGCAAAGCGGGCCGCGCCGAGCGCATTGACTATCGCGATGGTTCGCGCACGGCGGTGCCCGGCCATGGCCTCGCGGAAGTCCGACGTCTGCTACAGCCCTTCGAATCGGAGCCGGTGCCCGGCCTGCCGCCGTTTCAGGGAGGCGCGGCCGGCTACATCGCCTACGACTGGGGCGCAGTGCTCGAACGTCTCCCGGCGCCGCGCTACGATGATCTGGCGATTCCCGATATCGTCATCGCCCTCTACGACTGCGTCGTCGCCTGGGACCACGACGAACACCGGGCCTGGATCATGTCGTCCGGCCTACCAGACGAGGGGCCGGCCCGCGCCGCCCGCGCGCGCGCCCGCCTAACAGAACTGGCGCGCCGCCTGGCGCAGCCCGAGGTATCGCGCGGCGGCCGGATGCCAGTTAGGCATGAAGCGGCCCGCGCGCCGGCGTACCCGGTCACCGACGTCGCCGCGCCGCAGACCATCGGCCTTCGATCCTCCTTCACACACCGCGGCTACCTCGACGCGGTCACACGCGTGCGCGAGTACATCGTGGCCGGCGACATCTTCCAGGCCAATGTCTCGCAACGCCTCGAGGCGCCGCTGCGCGAATCCACGTGGTCGCTGTACCAACGACTGCGCGCGCTCAATCCCGCGCCGTTCTCGGCGTACCTCGCCTTCGAGGAACTCCACGTGCTCAGCGCATCGCCCGAGCGCTTTCTGCGCCTCGATGCGGCACGCCGCGTGGAAGCACGCCCCATCAAAGGCACACGCCCCCGCGGCATCCACCCGGCCCACGACGCCGCGTTGGGCCGCGCCCTCGCCGACAGCGCAAAGGACCGCGCCGAAAACCTCATGATCGTCGACCTGCTCCGCAACGACCTGTCCCGCGTGTGCGCGCCGCGCACCGTGCGCGTGCCTGAATTATTCGCACTGGAACACTATTCAACCGTGCACCACCTCGTGTCCACCATCACCGGTGAGCTCGAGGACGGACGCGACGCCGTGGACCTGCTCACTGCAACCTTCCCCGGTGGTTCCATCACCGGCGCACCCAAAGTCCGCGCCATGGAGATCATCGCCGAGCTCGAGCCGTCGCGCCGCGGCGTCTATTGCGGCTCCATCGGCTACATCTCCACCACCGGCGTCATGGACACGAGCATCGTCATCCGCACCTATCAGGCGCTCGGCGACACGGTGTACTTTAGTGTAGGTGGCGGCATCGTCGCCGACTCCGATCCCGAACAGGAGTACCGCGAGACTCTCGACAAGGCGCGCGCACTCATCGATGCCCTGGCGCTCACTGCCCCGGCGCACCGCTGAGCCCGCGAGCCAACGCACCCGGCGTCCTCATGATTCTGCTCATCGACAACTACGACTCGTTCGTCTACAACCTCGCCCGCTACGTGCGCGAGTTGGGCAGCGAGCCGCTCGTTCGTCGAAACGACGCCATTTCCCTCGATGAGGTCGCGGCGCTCGCGCCGCAGCGGATCATCATCTCGCCAGGCCCCTGCTCGCCCGCCGAGGCCGGCATGTCCACCGACCTGATCCGCTGCTTTGGCGGCCGCGTTCCGATCCTCGGCGTTTGCTTGGGACACCAATGCATCGGCGCCGCCTACGGCGCCGAGATCGTGCGGGCCCGCGTCCCGATGCACGGCAAGACGTCGCGCATCCACCACGATGGCAGCGGCGTCTTTACCGATCTGCCGTCGCCGTTCATCGCGACGCGATATCATTCGTTAGTCATCGCGCCCGCCTCGCTGCCGTCGAGCCTTCGGGTGACGGCGACGTCCGATGATGGCGAGATCATGGCCGTCGAGCACCGCGAGCATCTCGTGGTCGGCGTGCAGTTTCACCCCGAGTCGGCGCTCACCGAACACGGCTATCGCCTGCTCGACCGGTTTCTCCACGGCGACCAGGCGCGGGGCGAATCGCTTCCCGATCGCGCCGACCTCGCGTTCGCCGCGCCCGAACCCGACGCATTCGTGCCGCCTCCCGTGGAGCTCGTCCGATGACGGCGGCGCGCACGGCGCCGGGTCGCGCGCACGACCCAGGCGCGGCGCAAGCGACGCCTAACGGAAATCCCGCCCCGCTCCTCTGGGTGGACGGCCGCCGCGCCGATCCCTCCCGCGCGGCGATTTCCGCGTTCGACCGCGGCTTCACACTCGGCGATGGCGTCTTCGAGACGATGCGCATCGCGCACGGCGCCGTGTTCCGCCTCGATCGCCATCTCGAACGGCTCGCCGCCGGCGCGAAGATCATGGGACTGGCCATCCCGGAGGATGTGCCCGACACCATCGCCGCAGCTGCGAACACCGCGTTCGATCTCGGTTGGGCCGACGCGGCCCTCCGCCTTACGCTCACCCGCGGCGCCGGTGCGCGCGGCGTCGCGCCGCCCGTCGCCTCCGAGCCGGTCACCGTGCTCACCGTGCACGACATGCCGCCTGCGGCACCGATCGCCGCTCGCGCAGTCCGCGTTCGCGTCGCCGAGGGCCGCCGCAACGAGTTCGCGCCAACCGCCGGTGTGAAAACGCTGTCGTATGCCGATAACATCGTCGCGCTCAGCCAGGCGCGGGCCGCCGGCGCCGACGACGCCCTCTTCCTCGACACCGCAGGCCACCTCTCGGAGGCGACCGCCAGCAACATTTTTCTCGTCAGCGGCTCGATGCTTCGCACCCCGCCGCGCAGCTGCGGCATCTTGCCGGGCGTCACCCGCGCCGCGGTGCTCGAGCTCGCCGCCGCGCTCCAGCTCGCGGCCCGCGAAGAAGTGCTCGAGACGCGGGACCTCGCGGACGCGGACGAAGCGTTTCTCACCAGCGCCATTCGCGGCATCGCGCCGATAGCGAGCGCCGACGATCGATCACTGCCTAACGGAGCGCCCGGGCCCGTTACCGCGCGCCTCGCCGCGGCCCTCGACGACCTCGTGGCCCGCGAGTGCCGGCAATGATCATCGAATCGATCCTCACCACGCTCGATGAAGCAGGCCGTGTCAATATCGCCCCGATGGGCGTCGAATGGGGCGACGAACACCTGGTCCTCAAGCCGTTCCTCGAAACGACCACGTTCCACAACGTCAGCGCGACGCGAGTCGCCGTGATCAACACCACCGATGATGTCGTGATCTTCGCGCGAACCGCCATCGGCACCGCGGAGTTTCCGACACACCCTGCGACGCGCGTCCGGGGAGTCGTCCTCGATGCCGCGTGCTCCTGGCGCGAAATCGAAGTCGTGTCCATCGACGCCACGCCGCCGCGCTCGCGCATCGAGTCGCGCGTCGTGCACCACGGCACCCAGCGCGAATTCATCGGCTTCAACCGCGCCCGCGGCGCCGTGCTCGAAGCGGCAATCCTGTCGACCCGCACCCACCTCCTGCCCGCCGAGGAGATCCTCGCCGGCTTCGAGCGGCTCCAGGTGATCGTCGACAAAACCGCCGGCCCGCGAGAGCGCGAAGCGATGGCACTGCTCGACACCTACGTGCGCGACACGCTGCATGCGCCGGCGTCCCGTGCGCGCTGAGTCGCCGCCGGCGGCCGCCGTGTTCGTCGAGGCGCCGGCGCGCCTCCACTTCGGCATGCTCGATCTTCGCGGCGCGTTAGGCCGCCGATTCGGCGGCATCGGCGCCGCGGTACCGAACCCGTCGCTTCGCCTCGAAGCAGCGCCCGCGCCATCACTCACCGCCGAGGGCCCGTCGCCGGCCGCAAACCGCGCGGTGCAGTTCGGCCGTCGCGTGCTCGCGCACCATGGCATCGAGACCGGCGCGCACATCCGCATCCACAGCGCGATCCCCGCGCATTCAGGGTTAGGCTCCGGCACTCAGCTCGCGCTGGCGGTCGCCCGTGCGCTTGCCGAGTTGTACGCGCTGCCCACCGACGTCGATCATCTCGCCCGCATCACGGGCCGCGCCCAACGCTCGGCCATCGGCACGTGGCTGTTCGCCGAGGGCGGGTTCGTACTCGAGGGCGGTCGCCGCACCGGGAGCAAAGATCCCGCGCCTCGACTCGCTCGCTTCGATCTGCCGGAAACGTGGCGCTGTGTCGTCGCCATTCCACCCGGAAAGGCCGGCATGAGCGGAACGGCCGAAAACGCGGCGTTCGCGCATTTGCCGCCGCCGCCCGAGCGCAGCGTGATGCGCGTCTCGCACCTGGTGCTCATGGCGCTGCTGCCCGCGCTCGCCGAAGGCGATCTCCGCACGTTCGGCCACGCCCTCACCGAAATTCAGTGCATCAACGGCCGCTGGTTCGCACCGGCGCAGGGCGGGGCATTCTCCCCCGGACCCGGGGCCGCACTCATCGAACAGATGACGGAGTGGGGCGCCGCCGGCGTTGGGCAGAGCTCCTGGGGACCAGCCGTGTACGGCATCGTCGACGGCGACAACGCCGCAACGCAGCTCGCCGCGCACGTTCGCGAACACGCTCCAGACGCCGCGGTCTTCTGCGGCCCGTTCGCCAATGCTGCCGCCCGTGTATGGCGCGAGCCGCCCTCCGACGCCGATCGCGCACTCCGTTAGGAACCGACTGCGTTGCCCTTCGCATGCTCGTACTGCACGTGACCGCTCACCGAATTGCCCAGCTCGCACGTCGCATCCACGTCGGAATACAAGATGCAGAAGACGCCCGGCGCCTTCCACCGCTCGTGCCACAACATCATCACGTAACGGTCCGGCGCCGAGAAAATCCTGTATGGCAGCCCATGAAATCGCGCGATGTGGGTGTGCACCGTCCCGAGCCACGCCGGCGCCGAGCACTCACGAAGCGAAGCTATCGCCGAGATGTTCGCCGAATCGGCGCGCGACGGCGCCAACTCCTCGATGTGCGTGATGTAGACTACGTCATGAACGACATAGCCGCCCAGGCATGCCACGCGCTCTTGCTTCACCGCAAGACTCTTGACCCACAAGTCGTGCAGCGGGCCCCGCGCTTCGGGCGCAAACCGGAACGCGCTGTCGCTCACCGGCGCCTTCGGCGCGGACGAACCACCGCCCTGCGCGCTCGCAGACACCGCGGATGCGCACAACGCTGCCACCACCATTTCCGCCATCGCTCGCATACGAAGATCGCTCACATCCGAAGGACTTCCCTCACCGAGAACCTGCGATGACGTCCAGTGTTGAATCCAGTTCCGGCATGCGTACGCCGCAATGCGCGCTCGCATTCACCCGGATTGTCGTCGGCATCTGGTTCGTCAGGAGCTTGTTCACCAAGCTGACCATCGCGCTCGCCTGGGGCTTCCTGCCGGTTCCAACGGCCAACCACCGCTGGATCGCGGTGATGCCGAAACTGCTCTCCAAATACGCCGCCGACAATCCGTTCGGCGGGTACCGCGATTTCCTCCTGCACACCGTCATTCCTAACGCACACATCTTCGCCCCCCTCACCGGACTCGGCGAAGCCGCGGTCGGCCTCTCGCTCACCCTCGGCCTGTTCACATCGGTAGGCGCCGTGTGCGGGATGGTCCAGGTGATCTTCTACGGGCTCGCCGTGCAGCACATGAGCTCGGGCCAGCAAGGCTTTCACGTCATGCTGCTCGCCATGATGATCTCCTTCGTCGCCGGCCACGCCGGCCGCTGCTTCGGCCTCGATGGCGCGATCCGCGCCCGCTGGCCCCATCGCTGGTGGGCCAAGCTCGGCTGATCACCATGTGTTAGGCACATGGAGCGCTCTCGACAGGCCGACGAGCTCGCTCGTGCCGCGCACCCGTGTCACGATGGCCTGATCGAAGTCCGCGTACGAGACGTCGGCGCCGGCGAGATTCGCGCCAGTCAGCGTGGCCCGCACCAACGACGCCTTCTGCAAATTCGCATGAGAGAGGTCGGCGCCGGAAAGATCCGCGTCGGTGAGATTCGTGAACATGAGGCCCATCGGCTGATTGCCGCGGTCCGCACCGAGGTTCGCGCTGTCGAGCTTCGCCCGCACCAACGTCGCGTTGTTGAGCGCGGCGATCACACGCGCCCGCGTGAGATCCGCATCGGTGAGGTTGGCGCCGATCATGATCGCCGCGTATAGGCTCGCGTCGCGGAACGACGCGCGACTGAGATCGGTGCCGCGCATTACCGATACGTCCAACACGGCGTTCGAGAAGTCCGCTCCCTGGGCCACCGCGCCGCTCAGCGTCACGCCGAACATTCTCGCGTGCACGAAGCGCGTCCCCACGAGCCGGGCGCGACTGAGGTTCGCCTCTTTGAAGTCGACGCCGGACAGATCCAGGCCCGAGAGATCATCTCCCGCAAAATTCGCCGGCCGCTGGTCCGTCGCCCGCGCGAGCGCGGCGATCACTTGATCGCGCGTCAACCGCCGCCCCGCGTCGGCGACCGCCGTCCCCGCCGTCTCTGGCGCCGCGCCGGACCGGCCCGGCCGGTCGCAGCCTAACGCAACCGTCGACGCCACGGCCATCGCGGCCGCGCCGGCCAGCATCACAGCGAGTCTCCGCATCCGCACACCTCGCATCGCATAGCCGGCAAACGCGAAGAGGGTGCTGCACCGCACCCTCTTCCCCTCGTTCCCCGTCTCCGACCGTTGGTCTACTTCGATACCTGCCCGAGGTGGGGCCGCCCCGGCGCCAACCCGCCCATGCTGCGGGCCGTCACGTAGGCGTACAGGTTGTTGATCTGCGTCGAATCGAGGAGCGTGCTCCACGTCGGCATGCCCTTCGGCGGCCGCCCGTTCCAGACGGTCGTGATGAAACACGCCTTGTTCACGCCGCCTTCCGGGCCTAACGAGTGACGAAGATTGGGCGCGATGTCGCTGCCCAACGCGTCCGTCCCGTGGCACCGATAGCAGTAGACGTGGAACATCTTCCAGCCATCGTACTCCTGCTGCGAGACCGCCAGCGGATCCGACCGATGATGATTCGCCTCGTTCCACACCTCGGCCGAATCGTTAGGCTTGTCGCAGTACGTCCCCGTGGGCACCGTCACCGTGTCCCCCGGCTTCGCTGCCGCGACGGTCGCGGTCGAGCCGGCGGGTGTCGCGGTCGATGCCCGCGCCGTTGCGCTGTCCTTCGAGCACGCGAAGGCCGCCACCGCCACCAGGCACACGGCAAAGAAACACAGGCCGCCGGCCCGGTGACTGAAGGTACGCCGGCCACGCATCGGAGAGTGTTCGTTCGGCAGGTTCATTGATTCTGTATCGCGTCGGCGTCGGGTTCGAGTGGTTTCAACCGACTTGAGGTGAATGGTTGGCCCGACCGGCCGCCTCAGGGCTTGAGCTCCAGCGTCGGCACGTGATAGGCCCGCAGGATCCCTTGAATCGTATCCCGCTTCTCCGTTAGCAACGAGTCGAGCGTTGCCTTGAATTCGCGATCCGAGTGACGGACCCCGATCGCAACGTCGTACGCAAACCGCACACCGCTCGCGCTGTCGGAGTCCGGGAGCGCGGCCAGGCTCAGCGGCACCGATGACGCATTGGCGAAATACCCAGCCACCGGCCCCCACACCAGCGCCACGTCGATCGTCCCATTCGCCACCGCGTTCACGATGTCCTGCGGATGGGTGTCTTCATCGTAAAACAGACTGAATCCGCGCACGTTCTGCGTCACGCCATGAGTGCCCAACGCCTGCGCCGGCGGCGTGTTCGTGTAGTCGTCGCCGATCAGACCGACGCCGACTTTCAACGACTTGAGCCGCGGATCGTCCAGCGACCGGATGTTCAAATGGCGATCGGCGCGCGTCACGATGTAGTACGTCGACCGGTAGTACGGACTCGTGGTCAGCACCGGGTCGTATCCGGCCGGGACGCCCATCACCACGTCGCACTCCGATGCGCTCAGCGTGTTGCGCACGAACCCGCGCCGATGCGGCCACCAGGTGTACACCACCGAGTCGCCTAACGCACTGGCGAGGACATCGGCGATCTTGTTTTCGAAACCCTGTTGCTGCCGGTCCGAGAAGGGCATGTTCTCCGGATCGCCGCACACGCGCAGCATCTTGAAATCCTTCCACGCCTGCGTGATCGGAAAATCGCTCGGCGGCTCCGCCCCCTGGGGCTTGACCTTCTCCCCCTGCGCCCGCGCGCTCGACCCGGCGCCGGCCAGAATGCCGATCAGCGCGACAGCGGCGCCACGAACCCAGCTGCGATGCAAGTACTGCATGGTGTCCTTCTTTCGAAAGAGTGACTGCCACTGCCTAACGCGATCAACCCGGTGCCGGAGCACGATCGCTCCGACACCGGGTTCGATCACTTCCTGCACGTCTCGTTCGCTTACGGCTTTGCGGCGCCAGGCAGTGCGAACACCGTCAATACACCACCCTGGTTCGAATAGTGTCCGGCATCGCCAAATGCGCCGAGTGCTCCGAGACCAGCCGTCGGATCCTCTGCGCCGATGCCCGCGGCCACGCCGATGCCCGCCCAGCCGCCGATACCCGACAGCACCGCCACATACTGCTTGCCATCAGGACCGACATACGTCATCGGGCTGCCGATGATTCCCGAAGGCGTCTTGAACTCCCACAGCAGCTTGCCGGTCTTGGCGTCGACCGCCTTGAGCCAGCCTTCCATCGTGCCGTAGAAGACCACGCCGCCGGCGGTGTTCATCGTGCCACCATACGCCGCCAGATTCTCCTTGTCCTTCCACACGATCTTGCCCTTCATCGGATCCCACGCGATCACGGCGCCACGGTTGCCGCCGGGACCGGGGAACATCCGCACGATGGCTCCCACGTACGGCTGTCCGGCCGAGTACTTCACCTCGACGCCCTCGTAGTCCATGCAGATGTTGTTGGTCGGCACGAAGAACAAACCAGTTTCAGGATCGTACGACGACGGCTGCTGATCCTTGAACCCGATCGCGGCGGGGCAGATGCCCTGCGTGTTGCCCTTCGCGTTCGTGCGCTTTGCAGGATCCTCGACGGGACGACCTGTCGTCAAGTCGATCTTGGTCGCCCAATTCACCGGGCCGTAAGGCTCCGCTACGAGCACTTTGCCGGTGGTGCGATCGAGCGTGTATCCGAAGCCGTTGCGGTCGAAGTGCGCCAACAGCTTCTTCCCGTCCTTGTCGAACAGCACCATCTCGTTCACGCCGTCATAGTCCCACGCGTCGTGCGGCGTCATCTGGTAGACCCACTTCACCTCACCCGTCTGCGGATTGCGCGCCCAAATCGACATCGACCACTTGTTGTCGCCGGGACGCTGATCCGGATTCCATACGCCCGGATTTCCGCTGCCGTAGTAGAACAGGTTGAGATCGGGATCGTACGAGTACCAACCCCACGTCGTACCGCCACCGCGCTCCCATTGATCGCCCTGCCACGTCGACACGCCAAGGTCGGTGCCCTGGTCGCTCGGATACGGCGACTTGAGGGTGTTCGCCGTGATCAGCACGTCCTTGTCGGGGCCCGTGCTGTAGCCCCGCCACAGCTCCTTGCCGTCCACCGCGCTGAACGCGGTCACACGACCACGAACACCGAACTCGCCGCCCGAGATGCCCGTCACGACGACGTCGCCGACCACGAGCGGCGCGTTAGTCATCGTCTCGCCCTTCTTGTAGTCCGCGCTCTTCACCCGATACACCTGCTTGCCGGTCTTCGCATCGAGCGCGAGCAGATCGCCGGACAACAATTCGATGTAGAGGCGATCGTACTTCGGGCTGTACGCAAGACCGCGATTCACGACGTCGCAACATGCGATCGGAATCACGTCGGCCGGCTGTTCCGGTGTGAACTGCCAGATCTGCGGTGCGCCAGCCTTCGCAAGATCGAGCGCGAACACTTTGTTCGGGAACGCCGAGTGCACGTACATCACATGGCCTATGACTAACGGATTACCTTCGTGCCCGCGAAGCACGCCGGTCGAGAACGTCCAGGCAACCTGCAGGTCTTTGACGTTCGCCGTGGTGATCTGCTTGAGCGGACTATGCCGCTGCAGATCATACGTCCTCCCCGGCATGACCCACTGGCCCGGATTCTTGGAGGCCTCGATCAGCTGTTGCTGGGCGCTGGCGGCTGATGCGCCAACGGCCAACGTGCCTGCGAGGACCGCCCAAGAAGAGAAGCGGGTAAAGCGATTCATGATGCTGCCCCTTGTGGAGAGTGAGGATTGAGCATGACCGCGCATCCGCACGCTGTGCCGCCAGGCCTCGCGGTTGGGGCCGCACTGGGGCTAGTTCCGCTGGGGCAACAGCGGAACAGCGTGCCACATCGAGGAGGACTTCTCTCGCTGCAGACCATCGCACCTCACACTGACGCGTACCACTACGTGAGTTGAAAACGGTCTTCGCTCGAACTTGTGCGATCTATTTCGTCACGCCGCGCGCAGTGCTCGCGCGCTCACTCTGTCATGCCGGCGGGCTCACGGGTGCTGCCCGCCGATGCGTCCCTCGTGTCGGTGGTGTGACAAATCAAATCATTACACCCATCCGAACACCCATCCGACATATCCTGCACAGCGCCTGAGCAATCGGCAACCCCTCACTCCTGGTTCTCTCCCACAACGCGATCAGCCGTCCCTCGGCGGAGCAAGAAACTGAAGACCACCGGAGAGCGTGTCAAGCAGGCCGCGCTCGCTTCCCGTGCCGCAATTGCGCTCGCGACTGACCAGGCGCACAGATGACAACGCGGACGGATCCCCGAGGACCCGCCCGCGCTCTCTTACTTCTCCCGCCTTCAGACCGGCCTCGTCCGGCTTTGTCAGACTTGTAGCCTGTCCGCCTTTAAACCGTCCGGCCTTGTCAGGCTTGTCCGGCCTTGTCCGCCTTTAAACCGTCCGGCCTTGTCAGGCTTGTCCGGCTTTGTCCGCCTTTAAACCGTCCGGCCTTGTCCGTCTTGTCCGGACTTGTCCGCCTTTAAACCGTCCGGCCTTGTCCGTCTTGTCCGGACTTGTCCGCCTTTAAAAGAACAGCATGAATCCCGTTGCGCCCTGGTTCGACGTGTTCTGCGAGCCGGCGTACGACGCCGCACGCGCCCACGTGTACTCGAGCACCCAGCGGAGCGACTTCGTCCACTGGTACGTCAGCATGACGTCCGCAGCGCGGTTGTACTTCACGAGCGGATCAGGATCGCCATCCAGGAAGGCCTTGTCGCCG
The DNA here is from genome assembly GCA_036273715.1 of Gemmatimonadaceae bacterium. Taxonomy (NCBI): domain Bacteria; kingdom Pseudomonadati; phylum Gemmatimonadota; class Gemmatimonadia; order Gemmatimonadales; family Gemmatimonadaceae; species Gemmatimonadaceae bacterium. The sequence continues at coordinate 132,863 of DASUHB010000072.1, read as the reverse complement.
TCGCTCTCATCGAGATGGCTCTCACCCCAGCTTCCACCAATCGTCCAGTGCGTGCCGGGCTGGCTGTATTGCACCTGACCGAGGTAGCCCCATGACTTGCGCGCCTGGAGCGCCGGATCGATTGCGCTTCCATCCAACTGACCGAACATCAACGTGGTTCCGATCCCGCTTCCGTAGTACCCGGATCCAACGAGCGAGAACCCGTTCACATCGATCTTCGCGCCGCCGCCGACACCCGCCGAATTGATGCTCGGATTCGAATCAGGCGTCGAGACAGCCGAGAGATTCGTGTTTTGCCACGTGCCGTTCACCCACAACATGATCTTGTTGGCGCTGGCCATCTGACCGCTCGCGCTGCTCGCGCCCATGTTGCCGGTCCAGCTCAGCTCCGCTTCGACGCGCGGCAGCCGTGTGCCTTGATACGATGCATCGGTTGCGGCCGCGCACGGGCTCGGTCCGCACACCACGCTCGGATCGAACAGTCCGATCGCGAACTGCGTCGGCCGGCCCGCCGGCGTGCTGTACGTGATCTGCGCGTTGAAGTTCGGATAGACGTACCCGAACCCGATGCGGCCCAACGTCGTGCCGCCCGCGCCTAACGTGCCGCCGCTGGCCCCCGTTCCGAACAACGTCATGTCGGTCAGGATGTTCTGCCGCTGGAAGAGTCCCAGCTCGCGGCCGGCGAGAATGGTGCCCCACGAGCCGCCTAACGTGAGATACACCTCGCGCATGTCGATCTGCGCGCCGAAGTTGTCGTGCAGGCTGTTGCTGTTGATCTGCGGCGCGAATCCAAAGTGCACCTTGAGATCCAGGTCGCCTTCCTTGCCGGCGGCCTCGAAATTCGCGAAGCCCGGCAGCAAGCCCGTGCGAATGCGGGTCACGCGCTCCGGACCAACCAGACCACCGTCGATCGGACCGAGCGCCGAATCCACGCTTCCATTCGTGTACACGAGAAACGCATTGACGTTGCCCGTGAAGGTAAACGACCATCCGTTACTCATCTGCATCGTGAGACCCTGCGCCCGTGCCGTGCTAACGCCGGCCAGCATCAGGGCGATACACCAGAGTGCGGATCGTTTCATGGTTACTTCTCCCAGTCGAGTTTGAGTGTCCAACCAAACCGTGAAGAGCTCGCATCCACGGAATCGCTGAATCGTCGACCTACCTTTTTTTGCTCAAAGGCCCCGCCGCTGCGGGCGTAGCGGCGCGAAGAGAAATCACCTCTGTGGCCCCACCTCCCAATACGGTGAACGTGATCGTAGTGCCGTCACCGGCCGTGGATCGCTATCGATCCTTCATCTGACGATTGATCGTGACCATCACGTCCACGATCGGAATCTCCCGATGGTCAACCCACCAGTAGAAGTCGTCGACCTGTGCCGCATACACCGACGGCGCATACGAAAATCGAAGCTGCTTCTCGTCCGCGAGCCGCGTGATCGCACTGCTCGAGACCGCGCTGCTGTCGAGCGAGTCACCAGCCAAGGCCGCAAGCGCGCGAGCTTGCTCCGCCCCCGCCCCCGCGATGAATCCACTCAGGTACGCATCCTTCTCCTTCGGGCCATACGCCGCCCAATCGGCGCCGTTCAGCAGCGCCGCACGCCGCGGCTGCATCGCCGCCCCGTCACTCCGACGACCCGCGGCAAACGCCCCCAGCACACAGATCAACCCGCCGGTCAGGCCAACCGCCAATCGCCGCATCGCGTGCCCTCCGTGACGGCCGCATCCACCTCGCGCCCGCGCGGGCGGCATCCTTCGCCCCGCCCGCACCGGCCTGCCCCCCTCGGCTACTTCGACGACTTGGGCGCCGCCCCCGGGAGGGTGAACACCATGACCGCATCGCCTAACGGATAGCCCATTTGAAAGTTTCCGCCGCACGCGACCGCGATGTACTGCTTGCCATCCTGCATGTAGGTCACGGGCGGCGCATTGCAGCCCGCGCCCGCCTGGAACATCCATAACTTCTTGCCCGTGCGCGCATCGAAGGCGTTGAAGTGCCCGTTGCCCTCGCCGACGAACACCAGGTTCCCCGCCGTCGCCATCGCCCCGCCGATCATCGGCTGCTCCGTCTCCACCTGCCAGGCGATCTTCCCCGTATTCAGATTCACCGCGCTGAACGTCCCGTACTGCCGCTCGCCCGGCACCGCCTTGAACGCCGAGCCCAGCCACAGCTTGCCCTTCTCGAACGGCGCGCTGTGCGTGATGTAGTGCATCGGCTGCTCGATGCCTAACACGTACATGTAACCTAACGTTGGATCCACCGCCGGCGCCGACCACTCCGAGCCGCCGTTCGCGCCCGGCAGCATCCGCGTCCCCTCGGGCGTCGGCTGCGCGAACATGTTCTCCAGCCGGTTGAACGGCGCCGACTTCCGGATCAGCTTCCCCGTCGCCGCGTTCAACACGTAGACCCACGCCGTCTTCCCCGCCTGCGCCACCGCCGTCGTCCCATCCTTCAGCTTGACCAGCACCGGCGGACTCACCGCATCCAGATCCCAAACGTCGTGCGGCACTTCCTGGTAGTACCACTTCACCGTGCCGTCGTTGGCGTCCACCGCCATGATACAGTCAGTACAGAGATTATCGCCCGGCCGTACCGACCCGTCGAGATCCGGCGAGGGATTTCCCACCGCGAAGAATAGAAGATGCGATGCCGGATCATAGGTCGGCGTCATCCACACGCCGCCCCCGCCCCGCTGCCACGCGTCGCCGTATTGCGCCATCGCCGCCTTTTCCGCGTCGATGTTGCGATGCAACGGCTCGCCCTCGTTAGTCGTCGGCGTAAATTTTCCTTCCCATCCCTTGTCGAACACCGTGTACGCCGTCCACAGCGGCTGGCCGTTGCTCTTGTTGTACGCGCGAACGAATCCGCGAATGCCGTACTCCCCGCCGGAGATGCCGACGATCACTTTGTCGCCCACGATCAGCGGCGCCATCGTCTCGCTGTACCCCGCTTCGGGATCCTCCACCTGCACATCCCACTGCACGGCCCCCGTCTTCGCATCGAGCGCCACCAGATGCGCGTCGAGCGTCGCCATGAACACCGTGCCCTCGGAAATCGCAACCCCGCGATTGTTCGGACCGCAGCAGTAGATCGGCGACGCGATGCTCTGCTTGTGCTCGTACCGCCAGATCTCCTTCCCCGTCCGCGCGTTCACCGCCATGGCGGTGTTGTACGGCGTCGTCAGATACATCACGCCGTCGATCACGATCGGACTCGTCTCGAAAGAGCCTAACCGCGATATCCCGGTCTGGTACATCCACGCCACGTGCAACGTCCCAACGTTAGACGTGTTGATTTGATTGAGCGTCGACCAACGCTGATTCCAGTAGTCGTGCCCGTACGTCACCCAGCTGTTGGGATGCTGCCGCGCATCCAGCAGCATCTGGTCGGTCACGCTGGTAAAGCTCGGCTCCTGCGACGCCTTCCCCTTCGTCGTCTCCACTTGCTCCTGCGCGGCGACGCGTCCGACACACAGCGCCGCAGCGGCGACGGCGACGAGTAGCCTTGGGATTCGCATGCACGAACCTCCCATGAGAGAGTTACTGCGACGCTTCAATAACCGGCCAACTGCGAGCTCCATTCATCGCCTCTCGACCCGCCACACCACCCACCCGGCCGCTCCGCACCCGACAACAGCCCGCGCTCGAGCGACAGCGACCCGACCAGAGCCGACCCCTTACACGCCAACCAGCTCTCGACCCGTTGCGGCGAGAAAATATTCGTCGACAGGATGCGACCGATGAGACACGCACCGATAGTAGCCCACGAAAAAATGGCTCCGATGCGAAAGCGGAAACAAATGCTGTAGGGCGGGTGCGAAACCGTCAGCACCGCACAGCGCCTCACGAGGAGAAAACACTCGACGACAAGAGCTCAAACGGTACGACAAAATAGGTAGCCGCCTGCGGCCCGACGCCGCGACTGGGGCCTACCGGTCCGGAGCTCCCCTCGCCATCAGGGATCTCCCGCGGCGAAAAGATGCCGCGCTGGTGTAAAGACAGCCGGCGGCGACAATGTGATGTGTTTCTTGGCAGATACGCAAGAGGCTACGCCACCTACACGCTTACGTAAGGCAGTTCAATGCATCGTCCCTGGTCCCGTCCCACGGGGCAGAAAAGGCCCCATCCTCCGCGCCTCCCGCCAGAGTATGGCACCAGACAGCCGGCTTCGGAGACGCCTCGCAGAGAGCCGTTAGTCGACTCGCGCCGCGTGTTCGCGCCCGGTTGGAGCGCATAAAGTCGCGCCAGGCTTCCGACAGTAACGACTCTTATTTGCGCCAGCGCGGCCTGTTAGTCCGAGATTCGCTCGATCACAAATGCCAGCGGCGCCTTGAGCGATTCCGCAAACACATACTTCCAACGCGCGCTCGCCCGATTCGAAATCGGACTCGTCCGGGTCGGTGACGTCAACGGCGTCAGACCTAATGCGTGCGCGAGAATCGAGAGACGCAACATGTGAAATGGGTCGCTCACGAGAATCACCCGCTGCCCCGGCAGTGCCGACACGATCGCAGCAACCGCATGGATGGACTGGCTCGTGGTCAGTCCGTGGGTCTCCATCACGATCGAGCTGTCCGGAACGCCCCGCTCGAGCAGGAACCGCCGGCTCACCTGCGCTTCGCTCGTCGTGTCGCGGGCGCCGGTTCCTCCTGTCACGATCACGAGTGGCGCCAGCGATCGCTGATACAAGTCCAGCGCATGGTCTAACCGTGCGCGGAGCACCGGCGATGGATGCCCTTCGTATTGGGCCGCGCCCAACACGACGATCGCGTTCGCCGGAGCCGCTTGATCGCGCGCGCCCACCACGATCACGGCGATCACCATCGCGACCCAACCCAGAAACACGGCGACTGCGACCGCGCCGAGGATGCGCGCTTTCAGAGATCTTCGGCGCTTCATGGCGGCGAACCTGGCCGCAAGCGACCGGTTGTGGCAAGAGACCGCACTGTCCTGCGCGTGGCGGTCGCGTTAGTCCGTGAGCGTCAGCAGCGAGAGCCAGAGAACATCGAATGCCGCGCGCGGATTGAACTCCGCATCCACGCCCATGGTCATCGCCAGTCCATCGACGAACGGCACGACCACATCGGCCAGAAGTCTCGCCGGGATGCGGGGGCGCAGCGCCAGTAAGGCGAAGAGTCGTTCGATCGAAGAGGCGGACGCCTCGCGGCGAGCGAGGTTCGCCGAGTGAATCGCTCTCCGCACGAGCGGATTTCGCCACTGCGCCAGCTCGAGCAGCACCCGCAGATGTCCGCGATCCAGCTCGGCGGCAAGCCACGCCCACAGATCATCGATTGCGTGGCGCGGTGTGGAGTTCTCGAGCGCTGCGCGCTCTCGTGACACCAGGTTCTGGCCCATCCATTCCACGACGCGCGCGAGCAGCGTGTCCTTGTCGTGAAAATGATAGTGAATGAGCCCCTTGCTCACTTCTGCTTCTTCGGCCACGTCGTGCATCGTGAGCGCCGCAGCGCCCGATGACACGATGCACCGCACGGCAGCGCGCAAAATCCGTTCGGCCGCCTCGAGACGCGGCCGGTGTTCCGTGTTCGTCACTCTGAATTCTGCCCCGTCAGCCGGCGACACGCGACTCTCCCGGCGATGTCCGTTGGAACACGACCGTCAGCCGCTGGCCGTCCTGCGTCATCAGCGCGGGCTCCCATCCACCACGGCTTCGCTCGTTGAGCAAATCGGTGAGCGCATCTTCGTCCTCCTGCGATCGTCGCGTGAGCCGAAGGATCACCGCCTGATATTCTTTCATTCGGCCGAAGATACTAGTTTGCGGCCCATGCACACCACCCCTGCGCTGGGCAACTTGATCGTCAGCCGCCACCCGCTGATCGAGCACAAGCTCTCGATCGCGCGAGACCGCACGACGACGACGAAGTTGTTCAAGGAGCTGGTCGAGGAGATCGCGATGCTCATGGCCTACGAGGCGACGAGCGATCTCTCGCTCGAGACGGTGGACGTCAATACACCGCTCGAGTCGATGCGCGGACGCCGTGTGAGCGGAAAGAAGCTCACGCTCGTCCCGGTGCTGCGCGCAGGACTCGGCATGGTGGAAGGTGTGTTGCGGCTGGTTCCATCGGCACGTGTTGGGCACATCGGAATGTATCGCGATCACGATACACTCGAACCGGTGGACTACTATTTCAAGGTGCCCGGCGACGTGGCCGAACGGCACTTTTTCGTGCTCGATCCGATGTTGGCGACGGGAGGAAGCGCCGTTGCCGCAGTGTCATCGCTCAAACGAGCCGGCGCCACGCGCGTCCGGTTTCTCTGCATCGTCGCGGCGCCCCCAGGTATCGAGCGCATGCAGCGTGCGCACCCCGACGTTCCGATCTACGCAGCCGCGCTCGACCGCGAGCTCAACGCGCAGGGATACATTCTGCCGGGCCTCGGCGACGCCGGCGATCGCATTTTTGGAACGCGCTGACAGCCGCCCGGTGCGCGCCGAGTCGCGCTCACTCGAACCAATCGCGGGGGCAGCTCCGCTGTTGCCATGCGGCGTCCAACACCCAGCGTTGGGCAGCGGGATCCATGACTTCGGATTCCACGCGATCGAACCACTCGCCGGCTAACGCGAGGTCGCCGATGCGGCGCCAGAGCTCACCGACAAGATACGTGAGCACCGCCCGCTCCTCTCGCTCTGCGCCATCGTAGCTCGAGAGCGCCGCCTCGAACTGCCACGCCGCGTGTCGGCGGAAGTATCGCTCCGCCTCGACGTCGCCCTCATCCACGCAGCACCACGCCGCGCGCAAATACAGATCGGCAATGCGCCGCGGTTCCGCGCCCTGCCACGCCGCGACCTTCGCCGCAAACTCGTACTTTGCCGAACCCGGAATCGTGCCGCCCACTTCCGGCAGCCTGGGCGCGAGCTCGTCCAACACGTGCTCGCGCAACACGGGACTGACGTCCGCTTCATCGCTGAAGTCGCGCTCGCCACCGGCGTATCCGCACCGCCCGCAAATGTGAATCAGATACGGCAACGGTTGGGCGCCCGCGGCCCGCTCATGAAAGTCGGTACGCTTGCCGCCGAACGAATTCGTCGACAGCACCGCGTGCGACGTAAAGCGGGTCTCGCAGATGGGACACGTCAGGTCAATTTGCTTCAGCGTGGTCATCCTCTCGCTCCTGCCTCCTCTCGCCCGAATGATCAAGGAAAGTTGCGTGCCACAGATGTGTTTCCTCTTGTAGCAGTTTCCGCTCGCCGGTATCTTCCCGCGTCCTGACGACATCGGTCGCACACGTCCAGTCCGGTTCCCTCCTCCGGTGCCATGCTGATTGACCTGGTTCCCGATTTCTTTGCCGTTGTCGACAACAGCGATCCCATCGCTGCCTACCAGAACTACTTCAATGCCAATCGCCGAGTGTTGGAACCGTATTGGCATAACTACGTGCTCGATCCAGAGAGCGAACACTTCTACGAGGTGGTACGAAACACCGTGCTGGCCAATCGGCACGACCTCGTGGGGATGTTGGAGCGCACCGACGTCCTGTCGCTCGCGCGAGACACAATCTCCGCCTGCTCCAAACTGCTTGACATAGACGTTGACATCGACGTCGTCCTCATGGTTGGCGTAGGCGCTGCGAACGCCGGCGAGCTTGTCACCGATGGTAAAGGCATCGCGGTCATTTGCTTGGAACATTTCACTGCAGTCGCAAGCGAAGAAACGCACGGGCTCGGACTAGATCCCGAGCTCATTCGTCCGTGGCTCGCACACGAGGTCGCGCATGTGATCCGCTACACGTCGCCGCACGGACGCAGTGAATTGCGTCGGCTCGTGCATGCCGCCGGCGGCTATTACTCGTACTGGGACACCGCCCGTCGAGCATCGCTGCGCGAGCTGCTCGTGAACGAAGGACTCGCTGTCGAAGCCGCGCGCGCCGTGAGCCCGGGTCACGCCGAATGGGAATACTTCGGCTACGACCGTCGCCAGTATGCCCGCATCCGCGACCTCGAGCACACGATCACCGCCGACGTCGCCGCTGAACTCGATCGGGCTGCGCTCGGCCTTCGCCTGCGATACCTCGCCGACGGACTCCCGGTCGACGCGCGGACGATGCCGGGTGGCTACGTGTTGCCCGAGCGGTCGGGGTATTACGTGGGGAGCAGGATGGTGGAGAACGCCGTGTCGGCGCGCGGCCTCCCCTGGTGTCTCCGCGCCGAGGCGACGGAGATGCTCGCCGGCGACGAGACGGCGGCCACCGCCTAACGGAGTCGCGGGGCGGCCCCGGCTCGGCGCCGGCTCATTTCCCCACGCAGAACGTGCTGAAGACGCGATCCAGCACGTCTTCGACGTCGATCGCGCCGATGAGCGATTCCAGCGCCATCGCCGCGGCTCGCAGGTGAACCGCGGCCACCACGATGGGCACGCCGACCTCGCCGTCGCTCCACGCCTGCTTGAACGCGGCGACCTCCGCGCGCGCCAACGCGATCGCGGCGCGGTGCCGCTCGCGCGTCAAGAGCGGCGCGTCGCGCCACTCCTCGCCGACACGCCCCGCGATCATCGCCTCGAGCCGCTCCCTGAGCTCGGCCAGGCCGGCGCCGGTGACGGCACTCACCGCCACCGTCGACTCGCTTTGGTATCGCACAGATACTAAATCGGCCGGGGCCAGGAGATCGGCCTTCGTCCGCACCGGCACCACCGGCGCCGCCGTCCGGGCGCGCGCCGCCGCGCCCGCCGCGCCTAACGACGAGGCGCTATCGCCGCACGCCAGCACCACGTCGGCCTCGGCCAGCGCTCGCTCGGTCATCGCCACGCCTAACTGCTCGATCGGATCCGCCGACGCGCGGAGACCCGCCGTATCGATCAACCGGATCGGCCACGCACCCAGGTCCACGACAGCCTCGATCGCATCCCGCGTCGTTCCCGGGATCGGCGTCACGATCGCCCGCTCCCGACCCACGAGCGCATTGAACAACGACGACTTGCCCACGTTCGGCGCGCCGGCCAATACAACCCGCGCGCCGCGCCGCACCATCTCGCCCGCCGCCGCGGTGCCGAGGAGACGCTCGAGCGCGTCCTCGAGCGCCGCGATCGCTTCCGCGACGCGCGCGGGCTCGATCGGCCCGCTGTCCTCCTCGGGGAAGTCGATGTCGTACGCGATCATCGCTTCCACCCGCAGAACCGACTCGCGCAGCTCCGCGACCCGGCGCGACAGCCGCCCCTCCAGCTGCTCGAGAGCCGAATCGTGCATCGCCTGCGACTCGGCGTCGATGAGGTCCCCGATCGCTTCCGCCTGGAGCACGTCGAGTTTGCCGGCTGCCACCGCCCGGCGCGTGAACTCGCCCGGGAGCGCGAGGCGCGCGCCGGCCGCCAAGCAGGCGCCTAACGCGCGCGCCGGCCCCACGTGCCCGCCGTGCACGCTCAGCTCGACGAGGTCGTCGCCCGTGTAGGAGCGTGGCGCGCGATAGACCGTCACCACCGGCCGCTCGATGACGCGGCCCGTCGATGGATCCCGGAGCGTCGCGCGATACGCCGCGCGGGGCGTCGCCCGCCACGGTTCGAGGAGGCGCCTCGCGATGTCGTGGGCCAGTGGACCGCTGAGGCGCACAACAGCGATCGCGCTCCGCCCCGGCGGTGTCGCCAGCGCCGCGATCGTGTCTTCAGCGCCGGGAAGCACCGCGCTCACTGCCTAACGGGCGTCGATGCGCATCGACGCTACGTGGCTCGCGCCCCGGCCGGCCCCGCCGACGTCGCCGGCACCCCCGCCTTCGCTCGCTCGCGCGCAATCAACCACTGCTGCGGAATCGCCGCCAGGTTCTGCACCGCATAGTACAGATTGAGCCCCGCCGCCAAGCGATAGAAGAACACGCCCATGACGACCGGCATCGTGTACGCCATCATCTTCGCCTGCGAGTTCTGCGGCGACGCCCGCAAGCCGATCCACGAGAGGAAGAACATCGACACGGCCATCAGAATCGGCAGGATGTAGTACGGATCCCGCTGCGAGATGTCCGCCATCCACAAGAACGACACGCCGCGAAATTCGATCGTGTCCTGGAACACGAAGTACAGCGCATACAGCACCGGCATCGGAATCAGCATCGGCACGCAGCCCGCCAACGGACTGAACGGACTCATGTCGTGCTCGCGGTACAGCTTCATCATCTCCGCGTTCAGCTTGTCCGGCGTATTCTTGAACTTCTTCTGAATCACCTGCAGCTCGGGCTGAATGCGCTGCAGCTTGAGCTGCGCGCGCATGGCGCTCTGGTTCAGAGGCCAGAGCAGCAGGCGGATGGCGACACCGAAGATCACGACGAGCCAGCCGTAGTTGATCCGCGATATGTCGTGCGCCCACAGCAACAGCCGCATGAGCAGCGTGATGAACGGCTGGACGATCGGCCGGAAAATCCAACCGTGCGGATTCACGTTCTGCATCTCGCGGCCTAACGCGAGCAGTCGCCGCCATTCCTGCGGCCCGATGTAGAGCGTGAACGCGAACGTGCCATCCGCCGGCAGCTGCTGAATGACGCGCCCGGATGCGCGAACGGCCATCGTCTTCGCCGGACGCGGCACGCCCTCGAACACGGCGCCCGCAAACGGTGACCGCGCCGTGTCGGACATCATCGCGACCAGAAAGTACTTGTTCTTGCTCGCCACCCAGTTGAGCGGTCCGTTCTGGACCCGGGCGGCCGTCGAGTCGAGCTTCGAGAAGTCGATGCTCTCGGGGTCGTCCCGCATCGTCTTCACCACGAACGCGAGGTGCCGGTCATCCTCGGCCGAGTCCGCCTCCGATGATCGAAACCACGAGGGCAGCGAAACGACCAGCACCCGCGGTGCGCCCGAAGCGGCCCCGGTGGAATGCACGGACCCGCTCACCCGCACCAGATAGCTGTCCGGCGAGAACGTGTACGAGATCATCGCCGTGTCGGCGCCTAACGCACCGCGGAACCGCAGGATTGGCAGCCCGCCCGCGCCGCGCGCCGATGAATCCACGGTGAACGAAGTGCGGTCCAGCGAGATCGTGTCCCGACTCTCCGAGACCACGGCATACGACAGCAGAGGCGAGCCGCTTCGCGCCAACTCTACCTTGCCATCGCCCTTCGAGTAGGCACGGAACTCGTCCATGCGGGCGCCGATCGGCGCCGCACCGCGCGTGCTGATTCGGTACGTCGCGTTCGATGTGTGTACCACGATGGTATCGACCCGCGCGTTCGACACCGCAGTGGTATCGACTCTCGCGGGGCTCGGCACAACAGGCGCGGACGTCGCGACCCTCGATGGCTCAACCGCACGGTGCGTGGTATCGCGCACCGCCGACGAGTCTCCTGCCTGCGGTTTCGGTTGCTGCGGTGACGGAAATAGCAGCATTGTCCCGTACAACACGACAAACGCCACCGCGAGAAAAATCCAGAATCGTTTTTCCATTTCAATTCGCAGCCGGGCTCAAGGCACCGGATCATAGCCGCCCACACAGAATGGGTGGCAACGCGCAAGTCTGCGGATGGTTAGCCATCCGCCGCGCAGCGCTCCATGTCGTTCCAAAGCCTCCACGGCGTACGCCGAACAACTCGGCATGAACCGGCACGCCGACGGCAGAAGCGGCGAGAGCGCGACCTGATAGCCGCGCACCAGAAAAATCAACACCCACCGCATCACTCGCGCTCCGCTTCGGCGACCAATCCATCGCCCATACGTGTCATCTCGCGCCGAAGTTCGGCAAACGTGACACGATATGCTACCGGCCGCGCTCGAATGATGGCGTCCAACGAGCCCATCCGAGGCAGAATCTCCACGCGCGCGATCTCTCGCAGCCGCCGCTTGAGCCGATTGCGCGCCACAGCAGTCTCCGCATACCTCGGCACAATGAATCCGACGCGTCCCCCACCCCCACCCCCACCCCCGCCCGTCCCACCCGGATGTCCAAGAGGGGAAGCGATCCACCGCAGCTCGAGGCTGTCGGTTCGGATGCGCTTCCCCTCGCGCGTAACTCGCTCCAACTCCGCGCGCCGCGTCAACCGATGCGGGCGCGTGAACCGCCGACGCTCAGGCGCCTGCGTACTTCGACGGAAGCCGAACGGTCAACCGCTTCCGACCCTTCTTGCGACGCCGACTCAATACCTCACGCCCCCAACGCGTCGACATCCGCTCCATAAATCCGTGCGTGCGAATGCGGCGTTTGTTCCGAGGACGATACGTTGGCTTGCCCATGTCCTTACTCCAATGCGTGTTCCGTTCACAACAGACAGAACATGAAACCTACCAACCACACGCACACCGGTCAACGCCACACTTTTCGCGCGCCGCTCCGCAATTCGAGTTGCCGCCACTCACGCTACTGCCGTGTTTTCATCGGATTGACTTTTCCACACGCCGAATCTAGCTTCGCGTCCCCTTCCGAGTTGTTCCCCAGCATGACGCTTACGGCAACAGAAACATGGTCCCGCTTGCTCGATCGCGCTCGCCTCGAGCTGCCCGAGCAAACGTACCGAACATGGCTGGAGCCGACCGAAGCACTGGAACTGGAAGGCGATACGATCGTCGTCGCGGCACCCGATCGATTCGCCGCCGATTGGAATGAATCCAAGCACTCGCAGTATCTCGCCAGTCTCGCGCCACTGGCGTTAGGCCACCCCATCACCATCGTCTTTCGCGTCGACGAAGAACGAAAGACTCGGCCCCAAATGGACTTGTTCGTCGCCCCGCCGCCCGACCAGGCTCGCCAAACAGCGCCTGGCGATGCGCCCGGCGTCCAACTCAGCGCTCGCTACACGTTCCACAATTTCGTCATCGGAAAATCCAACGAGCTCGCCGCCGCTGCCGCACAAGCCGTCGCCGCCGCGCCAGGAAAAGTCTACAACCCGCTCTTCATCTACGGCGATACCGGGCTGGGCAAAACGCACCTCATGCAAGCCGTTGCCCACGAGATCATGCAGCGCGCACCGTCAACGCGCGTCTGCTTCGTCGGCACCGAACAGTTCACCAACGAGCTCGTCACCGCCATCCAAAAACGGTCCACCCCCGAATTCCGCCGGCGCTACCGCGAAACGGATCTCCTCCTGCTCGACGACGTCCACTTTCTCAAACGCACCGAAGCCACCCAGGAAGAGTTCTTCCACACGTTCAACGCGCTCTACGAAGCGGGACGACAAATCATCCTCACCAGCGACCGCCCACCATCCGAAATCCCGGGACTCGAGGCACGCCTCGTCAGCCGGTTCCAATGGGGCATGGTCGCCGATATCGAACAGCCCGACCTCGAACACCGCATCGCCATCCTCCAGAACAAGGCGCGCCTCGATCACCTCGAGCTCACCATTCCGGAAGATGTCATCCGCTTCATTGCCGAACACGTCCGCTCCAGCGTCCGCGAGCTCGAAGGCTCGCTCATCCGACTCCTCGCCTACGCCTCGCTCAAACACCGCGACGTGTCGGTCAGCCTGGCGCGAGAAGCACTTCGTGACAAACTGCGGCTAAATGGCGACAACACAGCCGATGAAAAACACGCGCTGAGCGTTCAGTCCATCCAGCACCTGGTTGCTCGAGAGTTCAGCATCAACGTCGAAGGCCTGCGCTCCAAGAGCCGCACCAAACAGCTCACCGTGCCGCGCCAGGTCGCGATGTTCCTCATCCGCGAATTCCTCGGCCTCCAACTCGTCGAAATCGGCAACGCCTTCGGTGGACGCGATCACTCCACCGTTATCCATAGCCTCGAGCGGGTCCAATCGCTGCTGGCCGGCGACGCTCCGTTCAATGCTCGTGTGGAATCACTGCGGAAAAGCATTTCGGATCTTCACACGTGATGTGCACGCCGTGGGAAATCGATGGCGTCTCCACATCGCATCGCACGTTTTCCAACGCTCCCAGGAAAGCAACTTGGTTTCCCACAGCTTTCTCAGTACGATAACTGCTGCGCGCTTCATGCTTTCGCCTGGTTTTCCCAAGTTCCACACCCCCTACTACTTCTACTACTCTTGATCCAACAGTAAAGAAGTAGTAGAAAAAACACCGCGAGTTCACGTTTTCACTCCAAGCCCCGCGAACATCCGGGACCAGAGGATCGGAATGCGCTTCACTATCGCGCGCGAAAAACTTCAGGACGGATTGTCGGCAGTGATTGCGACAGTGCCGGCGAAAACAACACTGCCGGTTTTGTCCAACATCTTGCTCGAGACCAACGAGCGCGGGATCCGCTTGTCCGGCACGGATCTCGACATGGCCGTCTCCACCGAAGTCATCGCCGACGTCGAAAGCCAGGGAGCCATCACCGTTCCCGCCAAGAAACTCGCCGAAATCGTGCGCGAGCTTCCCTCTGCGCCGGTGAAGATCAGCGCAGTCGGCGAACAGAAAATCACGCTCGAGTGCGGACGGTCTCGCTTCCGTCTACTCGGCTTGCCCCGCGACGAATTCCCGACCTTTCCGGCAGTCAAGTTCTCGGAAAGCTGGAGAATCAAATCCGGAGAGCTCCAAAAGCTCATCGCGCACACCGCGTTCGCCGTCTCCACCGAAGAGAGCAGACCGATTCTCAATGGCGTGCTGTGGGAATTGCGCGGAGACCGCATGCGCATGGTCGCGACCAACGGTCACCGCCTCGCGAAAATCGACGTCCCTGTCGCGGGGCAAAATGGCCACTCCGAAGATCTGATCATTCCGCCCAAAGCGCTCGAGCAGCTGCGACGACTCTTTCCCGCAGAAGAAGATCTGGAGATCGCGCGCGGAGAGAACCATCTCGGATTCCGATCGCCGCTCACCGCGGTCTTCACCCGCCTCATCGAAGGCCCGTACCCGCCGTACGAGCAGGTGATTCCGCGCGATAACGACCGCATCGCGCTTGCCGACAAGAACGCGCTCTCACAAGCGCTCAAGCGCATGTCGGTGGTTGCCTCCGATCAGACGCATCGGATCCGCATGTCGTTCAACGCAGGAATGGCCAAATTCAGCGTCCAGACGCCGGACTTGGGAGAAGCGCAAGACGAGCTGCCCGTCACCTACGAAGGTGACGCGCTCGACATCGGCTTCAATGCCAGCTATCTGCTCGAAATCCTGCGCAACATGCCGACCGATGAAGTGCGACTGACGTTCAAAGCACCAGAAAGAGCCGCAACCGTCGAACCCGTCGGCTGGAATGACCCGGCACAGTACATGTGCCTCATCATGCCGCTGCGTCTCATTGACTAACGCAAACGCGCGTCATGGCCGGCCGGTGCCCGGCCGATAATCGAGCATCGTCGTCGTATCGGTCACCTGCTGCTTGAACGGCAGCGTGGTCTCGTGACTTCGCACGGCAATCCCGGAGTTGCCCGTCATCGTCGACCACACCGGCATCATCCCCAACGGATCGAGCAGCAGCGTGCCCGACGATGTGCCGGTGCCGGTCACCCAGATGCTGTCGCCCGCCGCGGAGGCAAGACCTTGTCCGTCGACGGTCGACGTCGACGTCACGTTCACACGTAGCACCGACTGCCCGTTCCACGTGGCCGTGTCGACCAACTGAAACGTTCGCGACACTTTCGACACCACCGCCACGGTTCCGCGACACGTCGTCGTCGACGTCGAGTCGTGCCAGACCGTGCCCTGTTGCAGATGCGATGGCGTGGACACGAGCAGCGTCAACCCCGCTGCCACCGTCGGCGTCACGCCTCCAGCACACGTCGCGCGCGCACCGCCGCCCAGTGCGACGTCCGTTAGGCCGGTCGCCGAATCGAGCCGCGCTGAGAACGTGGTGAGCGTGGAGTCGGCCGGCCGCGGGGGGACGCGCCCGCCCGCGGTCAGTGTCGACGAGTCGACCCGACCCGTGATGCTGTACGCCGATCCGCCGCCGGTCGAATCGACCGTCAACGAATACTCCGCCATCGTGTGAATCGGCGCCGCCGGAGTCGAAGAGTCGCTCGCCAACACCACCGTCGCGTTTCCCTCGAGCCTGTACCGCCAGGTGCCCGTCGCGCGCCGAATCGTCCATTCGCGCACCGCCGGTCGAACGGTGGTTGATTCACGCTTCGCCGGCGTCGGAGCCGGCGCGGGTGCCTTGGCCACGTTAGGCGTCGTCGAGCACGCGACGCACATCACAGCCAGCGCGCCGCCCGCCAATCCGATCTGACGTTCCACGGACCCCCCGATGTGACACGCGGCCACGTTCAACCCTCGTCGTTCGCCAAAAAAAACGCAGCCTCCCGCGCCGACGAACTCACGAGAGGCTGCATGGAGCGAGACCGGCCTGTAAGCCGGGTTCTGTCGGACGATGTCGTCCGGACGGTCATTCCTCTAGGATCGTGATCGCTCACGACCTCGAGCAGCCTACCCGCGGCGTCTTTGACGAGACGGGCCATCTCTCGCCGCCTATTCGGCCTTGCTCCGACCGGGGTTTACCGTGCCGCACCTGTTGCCAGATGCGCGGTGGGCTCTTACCCCGCCGTTTCACCCTTACCGGCAATCATCCGCCGGCGGTCTGTTTTCTGTGGCACTTTCCGTCGCTGCTGCGCAGCGCCCAGCCGTTAGCTGGCGGTCCGCCCTACGGAGCCCGGACTTTCCTCGCGAAGCTCACGCCCCGCGCGACCGTCCGGCCGGCCTCGCACCTCACGAAAGATACCGTCCCCCGAATGACCACGCCATTGACCATGTGACGCCTCGCTGACGCGGGGAACGATCGTGTGCCCGTGCCTCATTCGCACACACCACGATTCGCCACCGGAGGTTGCCGTGCATCCCACCGCCTTCACGCCGACGCCATTGGAACCCGTCACGACCGTCTTGCTCCCGGTCGAACGCACGCGAGTCGACGCTGCAGGCGAGGGCCGCTACCGAGCGCTACACCGCGATTCGCTCGATGACGTGTTCGAGGACCTTCGCGATCAGCGTGCCGGCGCCGTGGTGCTCTCCGTTGCCCGTTGCGGTGAAGAAGAATTGTGCGCCGTCGCTCGGCTCGTCCGCGAGTTCCCGCGCATCACCGCCGTCGCGCTCCTCTCCCTCGAGCATCGCGACACTCCGCGCGCCGTCCTCGGACTCGGTCACTCAGGAGTCAAGTCGTTGGTCGACGTTCGACAACCCGAAGGCTGGGGCCAACTGCGGGACTTGCTGTCTAACCAATTCTTCAGTGACATCGATCAACTCGCTATCGGTCAGCTCTCGCTCGATCTCATCGGTGTGCCCGACGGATGCTGGCGATTCTTTGCGTCGCTGTTCGATGGCGCTACGAGCACCTCGAGTGTCCGCGCGCTTGCGACGCGTCTACTCGTACTGCCCACCACCCTCATGAGCCGCTTCTTCCGCGCCGGCCTCCCATCACCAAAACGATACCTGGCCATGGCGCGCTTGGTGCGCGCCGCCCGAGCTTTCGAGAATCCCGGACTGTCCGTGGCGAGCGTGTCAGATCGGATGGACTACTCGTCGCCGCAGAGCTTCGGTCGACATGTGCGCATGCTCATCGGACTCACCGCACTCGAGTTCCGCGAGCGATACAACGGTGAAGGCATGCTGCTGCGGTTTCGCGATGAGCTCGTGCGACCGCATTTGGCGACGCTGAGAACGTTCGACCCGCTCGCCTCGCGCGCGCTCGTGCCCGCGGGCGCGCAGCAGGAACGAGCAAACTCGTCGGACGACTACGGCGAAACGGGGCCCAGTCGCGCTACGATGTCGTGAGCACGAACGAGTGGAGCAACCGGCACGCCGCGCGCTTCGATCGTCTCGCGTCCGCCTTCCTCACGATCGACCAACGCCAACACGCCAACCACGGTCCCTCCTGCGGCCTGCACCGCATCGATTGCGCGCAGCGCAGAGCTACCGGTCGTGATCACGTCCTCGATGACGGCAACGCGATCCCCCGATGCAAACGGCCCCTCGATGAGCTTCCCGGTGCCATGCGCTTTGGCTTCCTTGCGCACAGAGAAAGCGCGTCGAGGATGCGCGGAGCACGCGCTTGCATAGCTGATCGCGTATGAAATCGGATCAGCGCCAAGCGTCAAGCCACCGATGCTGTCGACATCCCAACCGCGGTCGTCGAGCAAGGCAAGCCCAAGCGACCCGATGAGCACCAAACCCTCCGGGCTCATTGTCGTCAGCCGGGCGTCGATATACAGTGTTGACGAGCGGCCCGAAGCAAGAACGAACTGCCCACGTCTCGCCGATCGTGTCGCGAGCAGAGCAACCAGTCGTTCTTGGTCGGTCATGGCCGTAGCTTACCGGCGCGTATCTTCGACGTCAATCGACGTGCGAGAACACTGCGCCGCGAGCGACTTCGCTCTTCTGGCGCGCTTCTCATGTACCTGTCGACTCGAGCCGTTCGTCTTCGCGCGTCGTCGATCGCGTTGTCACTCGCGCTCATCTTTGCGCTTGCTGGCTTGTACGCGGTCGATCGCTCGCTGTCGACCTCGAATCGCGCACAGGTTCAAGTCGAAGCCGCCGAATCGGCAGCGCTCGTCGGCGGATTTCTCGCCGTGCACACGGAAGCGCTGCAATCGATTCGCGGGCTCTATCTCGATACGACGCGCGTCGTCCGGGGCGAGCAGTTCGAATCGCTCGTGAGTTCCATGACGCAGTACGCAAATTCGTTTCGTCGAATCTGGATCACGGACACCGCGGGTCGAGTCCGCGAGCAGCATCTCTTCGGCCGGCCGTCGCCGCCGCTCGCCCAAGGCCTGGACATTGACACCATCTCGGCCCTCGGCCTCGGTCGTCTCGCCGCCGCCGCCCGCGCGACGCACAGAGGCCAGGTGTCGAAAGCAGGACCCATGGTCACGGGCGAGCGGGCCGTGTTGATGCTCCAGCCGATCTACGTCGGCACCAGCTTTCGCGGATTCGCCGGCGGCAGCGTCACGACTGACGCAATCCTCGCGAGCGTATCGCAAGCGCGTCCGCGCGTCCGCGGTCAGCTCGTTATTCTCGCGAACACCGACACCATCGGCGCGACGCCGCGCCTGCTTGCACGCTCAGCCAGCGTGGACACCGCATCGTCGACGTTGCCGGTGCCGGGCGGTGGCGAGTGGCGGGTCGTCGTGATGCGTCGATCCGGCTACGCCAACGTTCGTCCGCTCGTCTGGGGCATCGGTCTGGCGACGCTCGGCGCGCTCATCGTCATGTTGCTGCACGAGCGCCGACAGGGCATTCGACTCTCCGAGCGGTCCGCGGAGCTCGAACGCTTGTCCGCGGAATTGTTGCGCGCAAACAGATCCAAGAGCGAGTTTCTCGCGAATGTCTCACACGAGCTGCGGACGCCGCTCAACGCCATCGTCGGATTCGTCGAACTGCTGCGAGACGGGGTCTACGGCGAGCTCGCCCAACGTCAGATCTCGCCGGTCGAGCGCATCGCCGCGTCTGCCGGCCACCTCCGGCTGCTCGTGGATCAAATCCTCGATCTGGCCAAGATGGCGGCCGGCCGCCTCGAGGTGCATCGGGAATCGATCGACCTCCGCGCCTTCGTCCTGACGGTTGCTAGTGAGGTCGAGCCCCTCATCGCCGAGCGCGGACTGGATTTCCAGATTGCCGTGAGTGCCACGCTCCCGCGCGTGCGCACCGACCCCATGCATCTGCGGCAGATCCTCATGAACTTGCTGAGCAACGCGACCAAGTTCACGCCGTCGGGCGCCATCACGATCCGCGCCCGCCATCTGGAGCCGCCGCCCCCTCCGCCTAGCGTTAGTCACGGGGCGGTCACCCGGCCGCTCATCTACGTCGCTTCGCAGCTCACCGCCGCGGTGCCGCCCGCGGCGCCACCGGCGCCGTTCGGTCCGCCGCCGGCCATCGAGGGCTCGCGCCCACCTGGCGGATGGATCGCACTCGACGTCTCCGACTCCGGTATCGGCATCGCGCCTAACGAACGCGAGCGCATTTTCGGCGAATTCGAGCAGGTGAACGCGGGGCCCCGAGGGGATTCGATCCATCGCGGCACCGGACTGGGCCTTGCCATCTCGCGCCGTCTCGCCCGTTTGTTAGGCGGAGACATCTCGATCGAGAGCGAGTTGGGCCATGGCTCGACGTTCACCGTCTGGATCCCGGTCGAGCAGGAGCCCGCGCGCGGCGTGCCGCCGGGAGACGCGCCGGCCGACGCCGGAACCCCCGCGCGCACCACGTCGGCCGGCTAGGCCGGCGGCGCCTCGGGATCGTCTCGGCGCAGAAGCGACCGCACCCGGCGAAGCAATCCGTCCTTCCGCGCCGGCGGCGCCTCGACCGCTTCGCGCAGCGCGTTCGCGAACGACAGCGTGTCCGGATACCGATCCGTCGGATTCCGCGCCAGTCCTTTCATGACCACCGCGTCGACCGCCGGCGAAACCTCGAGCCCCTTGCGCGACGCGAGCAGCGGAATCGGCGGCTGCGAAAGCAGCTGCGTGAACATCTCCCGCTGCGACTTCGCCGTGTAGGGCAACGCTCCGGACAACAGGTAGTAGGCGATCGTCGCCAGGCTGTACTGATCCGCGGCCGCCGTGACCAACTGGCCGGACAGTGCCTCCGGCGCCACGTACATGAGCGTTCCGACGAAAAATCCGGCGCGCGTTAGGCGCTCGTCGGGAGCGAGATCCGTCTGCGCGGCGATGCCGAAATCCAGCAGCTTGGCCCGCTTCGTCGGCGCATCGTACATCAAGTTGTCTGGCTTGAGATCGCGATGAATGATCCCGGCCGAATGCGCGGCGTGTACCGCCTCTGCGATCTGCTGGACGATGCCCGCCACCTCGGCCGGAGGAAGCGGCGCATGCCGCTTCGCATACTTCTCAAGCAACTCGCCCGGCGCCCACTCGGTGGCCAGGAAGTGCAGCCCGGGCCGAGCCTCGCCTATCTCGATGGTCCGGACGACGTTTGGATGGTTGACCTTGGTACCGTAGGTCGCTTCGCGCAAAAACCGCGCGACGGCCGTCTTGTCGTTCCGCAGTTTCTCGCGCAACACCTTGACCGCGACTGTGCCGTGCTGCGGATGATCGGCGCGGTACACAACCGCCGTTCCTCCTTCGCCGACCATATCGTGGAGCGTGTATCCTGCGATTGTCGTACCTGAGAGGTTCTCGCGACTCACGCCGGCGAAGCTAACTGGACTCCAATAACGCAGCAAGCACGATCCGCGTCGAAGATCGACAGCTGTAGGACAGAACACTGCCTCGTGCAACATCGCGCGTGCGCCGACCGTAGCACCCGCAGACTCACCCGTTACTGCTGACTTTCGCCGCGAAGCCACCGGCACGCGAATCTGCTCGCCTGGCCTATTTCCACCAAATATGTTCCACGAATATCGCTAAACAGGCGCTATGCTGTCGCGATAAAGCTACATGCTGCCGATCCTGATTCCGCGGCGGCTCCCCGCACGCTCGCTCACCCCGGCGCAACCCCCCCACATCAGCGCCACCGCCTATGCCTAACGCACCCTGGCCCGGACTCGCGAATCACCGAATATGTATCTTCTTGTGCCGCATGGCGTTCTCTTGACAAAATCGCAGGTCGAGACTATATAGGCGCCCGCAAAGCCGCCGCCGGCCTTGCCCCGCACAACGCCGTGCAGGATCCGTTTCACCCCGCAGGAGGCTGCTCGAATGGCCAGAGGGAAAGTGAAGTGGTTCAATGACGCGAAGGGGTACGGCTTCATTGAACAGGAAAGCGGTGAAGACGTCTTCGTGCACTTCTCGGCAATCGCCATGGACGGCTTCAAGACGCTAACTGAAGGACAAGAGGTCGAGTTCGAGATCAAGACCGGCGACAAAGGTCTGCACGCCGCCAACGTTCAGCGAGTCAGCTAGACGCGTTCTCGAACTCACGGGCCATTCGATCCCCGCTTCCGCCTGCCGCCACGCGTGGCAGGCGTTGGTGTCTGGAGACCGGCTCGGGCGAATCCGATCTGCGACGCTCATCGCAGATCGGATTCGCCTTTTTCGTACGTTGTCCCACCGCTCCGCGACGACTGCGTCCCTGGTTTCTCCCAGATGCTCGGGCGACCTTTCGATCATGCCGAACAAATCAGCAGGCCGCCTCTTCCTCGTGGATGGCTACGCCCTCATCTATCGCGCGTTCTTCGCTCTGATCTCTCGCCCCCTCACGACCAGCCGCGGTGAAAACACCTCGGCTGCCTGGGGCGTGGTGAACTTCCTTCAGCGACTGCTCGCCACGCACAAGCCCGCCTATCTCGGGTGGGTGCACGACTCCGGTCTCTCGTTCCGCCACGAACGCTATCCGGCCTACAAGGCAACCCGCGAAAAACTCGGCGAAGAACTCCAAGCGGATTTCGATCGCGGCATGGAACGCATCGCAAGCTTGCTCGATGCGTACAACGTCCCCGTCATCACGCTCAAAGGCTACGAGGCCGATGACGTCATCGGCACGATGGCGCGACTGGGTCTCGAAGCCGGTCTTGAGGTCGTTGTCGTCTCGGGCGACAAAGACTTCCAGCAGCTCGTCCGCCCCGGCGTCCTGCTGCTCAATCCAGGTCGAGGCGGCGCCGCTGCCGTCGAAGAACAATGGGTGACAACCGAGAATGCATCCGAGCGACTCGGTGTCCCCGCCGATCGCGTCATTGACTATCTCGCCCTCGTCGGCGACTCGTCGGACAACATACCCGGCGTCAAAGGCATCGGCGACAAGACCGCAGCCGAGCTCGTGGCGACGTACGGATCGCTCGAGAACATCCTGGCGAACGCCACCTCGATCACCAAGAAGCGTCCGCGCGAAGCGCTGCTCACACAAGCCGAAGCCGCGCGCCTGTCCAAGGAATTAGTAACAATTCGTGAGGATTTGCCGATCTCGCTGGACCTCGCGGCGATGCACGTCTCCGAGCCGGATCATGCGCGCCTGAAAGAGCTCTTCGTCGAGCTGGAATTCCACTCGCTCGCCAAGGAGCATGCGACGGCCGCCGCGCGCCCCGTCGAACGGGCACGGTACGCCACGATCGACAGCGTCGACGACCTCGAGACGCTGTACGCGCGGGTGCGGTCCGCCTCCTACATCGCGGTCGACGTGGAAGCCGTGGTCGAACCCGGGAGCCCACTGTCCATCGACCCGCTCCGATCCACGTTAGTCGGACTGTCGATCGCGCTCGCGCCCGGCGAGGCGTATTACCTGCCGTTCCGTCACCGGCCGCATCGTCCGGCGCAGCAGGAGCTATTGCCCGACAGCGCGCCGGCGAGCGCCGCCGATGCATCTGCGGCAGCGATTCGCAACCTGCCGCCGCTCGACTCCGACCCGATGGCTCCGCTGCGCGCTCTGCTCGAGGATCCGGGCCTCCGTAAGACGGCGCACAACGCCAAGTACGACTCGCTCGTGCTCCGGCGCGCTGGCGTTAGGTTAGCCGGCGTCGACTTTGACACGATGATCGCCAGCTACGTGCTCGATCCCGGGCGGCGCTCGCACGGCTTGGATGTGCTCGCCCTCGAGTTCCTCGACCACAAGATGACGTCGTACGAAGACCTGTGCGGAAAGGGCCGGAACTTCGTCCCATACGACGAGTGTGCCGTCAATGCCGCGCGCGACTACTCGTGCGAAGATGCGGACATGACGCTGCGCCTTCGCGCGGTCTTCCAACCCCAGCTCGACGCATACGCGCTGACGAACCTCATGTGCGAGATCGAGCTTCCGCTCTCTGCGGTGCTCGCGGAAATGGAGTGGCAGGGGGTCTCGATCGATCGCGCGTGGTTCGCGTCGCTCAAGGAGCGCTTCCAGCGCGAGCGCGAGCGAGTGGAGCAGGAGATCTACGAAGCGGCAGGCGAGCCGTTCAACATCAATTCCAATCCGCAGCTGCGACAGATCCTCTTCGAGAAGTTGGAGCTCCCTATTCTCAAACGGACGCCGAGTGGTCCGTCGACGGATGCGTCGGTGCTGCAGCAGTTGGCGGAGCAGGGACACCTGCTACCCTCGCTCCTCATGGAATACCGAGAGCTCTCCAAGCTCGAGGGTACATATCTCGATGCGCTGCCGGCACTGGTGCACCCGACAGATGGTCGGATCCACACATCCTTCAATCAGACGGTAGCCAGCACCGGGAGACTTTCATCGAGCGATCCGAATCTGCAGAACATTCCGATTCGACGTGAGCTCGGGCGAGACATTCGACGCGGTTTCGTGCCACGGCCGGGTTGGAAATTTCTCGCCGCTGATTACTCACAGATCGAGCTGCGGCTGCTGGCGCACCTGTCCAACGATGCGGCATTCGTCAACGCGTTCCGCGCCGGCGGCGACATTCATCGCCAAACAGCGTCGATCATTTTCGGCGTGCCGATCGAGGATGTGACGTCGGACATGCGCGCGCGCGCCAAGACAATCAACTTCGCCACGATATACGGTCAGGGCGCGAACGCGTTGTCACGGCAGCTACGCATCGACGTCGTCGAAGCGCGGCGATTCATCAGCGAGTACTTCGAGCGCTTCCACGGCATTCGCGTCTACCTCGATTCGATGGTCGCGTTCGCGCGCGAAAACGGGTACGTGCAGACGTTGTTCGGTCGACGCCGCTACATCACGGAATTGCGCGATCGCAACTTCAGCATACGGCAGTTCGGCGAGCGCACCGCCACCAATTCTCCGATTCAAGGCTCCGCCGCGGATCTCATCAAGATCGCGATGATCCGGATCGATCACGCGCTGCGTGCTCGAGGAGCGCGCTCCGCCATGATCCTCCAGGTGCACGATGAGCTGGTGTTCGAAGCACCGACCGACGAGGTCGAATCGCTGTGCGCGCTCGTTAGTCACGAGATGGAGCATGCAGCAGAGCTTTCCGTTCCGCTCGTCGTCGACATCGGCGTTGGAGACAACTGGCTGAATACGAAGGCGTGACGCGGCCCTGAGACATTAGCGGGCACCAGTCGTCTTCATGAACATCCGACTGCGCTCCCGCACCTCGATCGCGGAACATGTGCCGTGCTTTGCTTTAGGCCGACGACGACTCGCTCAGGCATGGCCTCGACTTCCGTGGTTCACCCGATCGTTGGGCGCCAACGACGTGCGCATGGCGGCTTTTCGTTGATCGAATTGCTCGTTGTGCTACTCCTGATCGGGATCCTGGTCGGTCTGGCCATCCCGCGCTACCATGCATACAAGAGACGCTACTATCTCACGACGATGGTCGCGGACCTCCGAAATCTCGCTACGACCGAGGAAGCGTACTGGAACGTCTCCGGCGCTTATAGCACCGATCTGCGCCAGATCCAGTACAGCAGCAGCCCGCAGGTGGCGATCAATGTGGTGTCTGCCGACACATTGGGGTGGGCGGCCAAGGCGAGCTACGCCGGCGATAGCGCCATCTGCGCGATTTACTACGGTAACGTGCCCGTATTGCCGCCCGCCACGCTCAAGAATGTGATTGGCTGCACCCCATGAGCTCGCTCCAGAACCGCGCTTAGGACTCTCTCACAGGGGTCGTTGCAGTCTGCCATAAGCGTGGCAAATCGAGCGGTCAGATTGACCCCAGCGAGAAGTCTTAACTGCCTAACAGCTTGGCCGACAAGATTTTACGCTCGGTCACTCGAGCGGCACTTCCATTGCCCATAGCCGCACCGTGAGCCACGCGTCGTGGCTCCTCTTTCGGTCATGGGGAACGTCCTATGTCTCGCTCCCGCGCGTCAGGCTTCACTCTAATCGAGCTGCTTATCGTGGTCGTGATCATTGGCATTCTTGCCTCGATCGCGATTCCGAAGTTCTCGTCGACGAAGGGCAAGGCGTATACGGCAATGATGAGGTCCGACCTTCGCAATCTCGCGACGGCGGAAGAGTCGTACTACTACACAAACGACGTCTACTCGACCAACCTTACCGCAATCAATTTTCAACCGTCCCCCGGCACGACGGTCACGATTGGCGAAGCTTCGCCGTCAGGGTGGTCGGCCACTGCAAGTCACCCGGGCGCGTCGTCGTCGTCTTGCGCCATCTTCATCGGCACTGCGACACCGCCTTCGCCAGCCACCGTGGAGTCCGTCGTCGCCTGCAACTAGCGAGACGACATCAGAGGACTTTCGAGGCGCGGCTTTGTCGGGTTGGTATCGCGAGTTCGTGAACAACAGAAAAGCGGGAATGACGTTCGCCATGAACGGCGGCCTTTGGCTGCACCGGCACGTATACCGGGGGCAGCCAATGGCGCATCTGGTCTCGACCGACCGACTGCGGCTGCTTGCCTATGGCAGAGAGGTTGGCCTCCCTCCGGAGCGTCTCCAGTACAAGCCGCTCAAGGATCCGCGCACCGGTATTCGCCGAGATGCCTGGCACTGGGATCTCGTCGGTCGTTTGCTTCCGCCACGCTGATTTTTCCATCGTCGCCGGACGTCATCGCGATCGTTGACGCCTGCTCGGGCGACACGAAGATTCCACGCATGTCAGACCTCCGGCGCATCATGATCACCCGGGCAGGGCGGCTCGCGCTGCTCGCCGCGTGTGTCACGTCGTGCAACCGAGCTCGAGACGCGGCGCCGACGCATGCCGCCCCGCCTAACGCACCGGAGTCTGTGGCGGCGCGGCCGACGCCGGAAGCGGTGCCGCAGTGGGACTCGAGCGTTGGCCCCGTGATGCTCGCCCGAGGCCCGTCGGCTGCAAACGCCTCGGTGGTGTTTCCTGTCTACACCGACAGCACGGTCCCCGATACGCTCCAGCTCGATGCGTCGACGTTGCGCGGCGACTCGGTATCGCTGATTGGACATGGCGGCGTCGTCGATGCAGTGCCGGTTGTTTCGGCGGGCTCCAAAGAGTGGGCCGGAGACGAGTGCGTCGAATGGCCGACGGCAACGCTTGGCATCGGTGGAGACACGAGTCGTGCCGCGGGCTGGACCGTGGGCTTCGTCCAGGAGCGCGTTGCCGCCGTGGCGCTCGATTCTCTCCAGGGTATGTCGGGATCGGACTCGGCGAACTTCGCCGCCGATCTGACGCGCCTTGCCTCCGCGCTTCCCGACGATACCAGCCGGACCTTCCGTGGCATCCCGTTTTCCGTGCGGTACGCGTACCGCTTCCAGGCGGCTCCCGGCGTGGAAGGCGTCGCTGCGGATCTCGTTAGGCGGCTCAACCAGGAGGCGTCGCCGCTCGAGCAGCACACGTTCATCATCGCCGAGCGCGCTGCAAACACGCCGGACGCGGCGTTGCGCGTCGCTTACCATGAACGTGCCGGCGGTTTGGAAGAATCGATCGAGACGACCGACGTGCTCGCTGTCGTGCGGTTGTCCGCGCCGTCCCGCCTGGCGCTCGTCGTGCTGCGGGACGGCCAGGACACGAGTGCTTACGCGATGATCGAACGGCAGACGGACGGTACGTGGCGCCTGCGCTGGACGAGCGTACACACGGGTTGTTAGGCCGATAACTGGGGCGTCACCCTGCGCGCCCGAGGGCGGCCGGCGATTCGATGCGCCGTCCGGCGAATCCGGCGAGCGCAAGCAGCGTCAGGACATACGGCACGGCAAGAAAGAGCTGATAGGGTACGCTCCAGCCCATCGCCTGAAACAGATATTGCAACGCGCTCGCGGCGCCGAACAGAAGCGAGGCGACCAACACGCCCACCGGACGCCAGCGGCCCAGCACGACGATGGCAATCGCGATGAAGCCGCGGCCGGCGGACATACCCTCGGCGAACGTACCCGATTGCGACAACACGAGCGTCGCACCGGCAACGCCGCCGAGCGCTCCGGCGACAAGCAGCGTGATCCACCTCCATCGATGCGCGTCCACTCCGGCCACGCGAACGGCCTCCAGCCGTTCACCAACCGCCCGGATGGCGAGTCCCGCGTGCGTCCGATACAACCACCACCAGAAGAGCGGCGCAACGACGTACACGAGATACGTCGGCGGCGGTTGATCGAAGAAGGTCGGTCCGAGCACCGGAATGCGGGAGAGCACGGGGACAGCGAAGGAGCCGGTCGTCGGGATCGAGAGCGCGGCGCCCGTCGCACCGTACAGCCCGCGATACAGCGCGCCCGTTAGGCCGAGGACGAGCAGGTTGATCGCCGTGCCGGTAATGATCTGGTCCGCGCGCATGGACACGGCGAACACGCCGAACAGCGCGGCCACCGCGATGCCCGCAACGCAGCCGGCCAGAAAACCGAAGACGAGATGGTTCGTACCCGCGCCGAGCAACGCGCCGAAGGCGCCACCGAGCACAATACCCTCGAGTCCGATGTTGATGACGCCCGCGCGCTCGACGAGTAGCTCGCCGAGTGCGGCCAAGGCGAGCGGCGTCGCCGTGCGCACGGACGCCTCGAGAAAGCTCGTGAGAGCGCCGGTCACGGTACGTCGTCCTGGGCCGGCGACCGCGCACCTGCAAATCGAGCGATGATGCTCGCGGCGCTGCCTCGTCGGCTGATCGCGAGCAGCAGCAGGACCAGCGCGGCCTCGACGGCCGTAACGACGACCGAGGGCACCGACGCCTCTCGCTGCATCGAGAGCGCGCCGGCCTCGAGAGAGCCGAACAAGATGCCGGTGCCTAACACGCCGAGCGAGTCGAGCCCCGCCAGGAGCGCCACCGCAATCGCCGTGTAGCCGTAACCGGGCGAGATATTCTCGTACAGCGCGAAGGTGACGCCGCTGACCTCGACCGCGCCGGCAAGTCCGGCCAGCGCGCCGCTCAACAACAAAACGTTGGTCGTCGTTCGGGCGACATCGACACGTCCTGCGATCCGTGCAGCATCGGGGTTGGCGCCGATGGCGCGAACGCGAAAGCCCGCAGCGGTCGATCGCATGCCCCACCAGAGCACGACGCTCGTGGCGACGGCTAACGCAAACCCCGCGTGCAGCCGCGTGCCCGGGATGAGGATCGGCAGGTGCATCGTCGCGGGGATCGGGTCGCTCTGCGGATACGCGTGACTCGGTTCCTGCAGCGGACCCCGCACGAGATATCCGACCAGGTCGACCGCGACGAAGTTGAGCATGATGGTGCTGATCACCTCCAGCACGCCGAATTTCGTGCGAAGGAGGGCGGCGACGCCGGCCCACACGGCACCGCCAGTTGCGCCGGCCGCCAAGGCGAGCGGCATGCTCAGCCAGCCGAGCTGTGCGCCCCACGCGAGACCCACCGCAGTCGCAACCGCGGCGCCGACCAGCAGCTGCCCGTCGGCGCCAATGTTCCAGACGCCGGCGCGAAACGCGATGGCGACGGCGAGTCCCGTCAGCACGAGCGGCGTCGCGCGCACCAGGGTCGAGGAGGTCAGCGCATACCAGGTTCCGAACGATCCGCGCCACAGGGCGCCGAGGGCGAGCGTGGCATCGAAGCCGGCCAACCGAAGCGCCACCCAGAGCAGAGCCAGCGACAGGACCGCAACCATCATGGCGATGGCCGCGCCGCTGAGCGACGTCGCTGCGCGACGATGCCACGTGCTCAGGGCGGACGCGCCGGACCTCGGCGTCGCGGGACGCATCGCGAGCGCCTAACCGCGCCCGCCGGCAAGTCGCGCACGGTATCGGGCGCCGCGCAGCCCATACATCGCGATCGTACCGAACGCCGGGCCCAACGCGAGCGGCGCGAAGGCGTAACCCCAACCCCATTGCGCTACCCACACCGGCACGGCGCGAATGCTCGCGACGGTGAGCAGGAAGCCGAGACACGTCTGCACGGTGAGCGCGGTGCCGACATACTCGGATGGCGACAGCTCCGTCACGCACGCCGAGAACTGCGCCGAATCCGCGACGATGGTGACGCCCCAGATCAACGTGATGGCGCCGAGCAGCACCGGCGATGCGCCGGCGCCGTACGCCGCGCCGATGCCTAACGCACAGGCGCCGCTGACCACCATCGCGGTCATGGTCGTCGTCGTCCGGCCGAACCGATCCGCGAACGCGCCGGCGATCACGCATCCGATGGCCCCGGAGGCGACCGTGATGAACGCCATCATACTCGGCACCGTGCGGGGAAGCGCGTGCTGCGCCGCCACCGCCGCCCAGAACAGCGCGATCCAGCTCCACATCGCGTAAAGCTCCCACATGTGCCCGAGATAGCCCGCGATCGACAAGACCACCCCGCGATCGGCGATGACACGACGCAATCCCCCGAGGCTCACTGCGGCCGACGGCGCCTGGTATGGTCCTTCGCGCACCGCGAGCAGGAGCAGCGCCGCCGCTGCGAATGCCGCCGCCGCCGAAACCAGCAGCACGCGGCGCCAGTCCTGGTTAGGCGCAAGCGCGCTGATGAGATGCGGCGACGCCGAGCCAATCGTCAACGCCCCTACCAGTACGCCGATCGCGAGCCCGCGACTCGAGCGCCACCACCCGGCGACGAGCTTGATGCCCGGCGGGTACACACCAGCGAGCGCGGCTCCGGTGACCGCGCGCAGCACGAGCGCCCCGGTCGCGCCGTGGACCCGCTCCGCAATGAGCAGCGTGGCCGTGCCGGCGACCGCGGCGCTCCAGCCGGCCAATCGCTCGGCACGCCACCGATCGCTGAGCATGAACACCGAGGCGATCAGCGTGCCGGCGACGAAGCCTAACTGCACCGCCATGGTGAACCACGGACTGGTCGCTTGTGCCAAGTGCCACTCGGCGATCATCGCCGGGGCGGCCACCGTCGCACTGAACCAGGGTGACATCCCGAGCACGAGACACAGAGCGAGAATCGCGAGCTGGGCCCGCGCTCCCGGCTGGTTAGGCGTCACGCGGCGCCCAACATGGCGCGGCCCGCGGCCGCGCGATCGAGCGCCACCTCACGGCTTTTACCTTCGAACATGACGATGAGCCGGTCGGCGAGCGCGAGCACCTCGTCCAGGTCGCTCGAATAGACAACGACTGCCGCGCCAGCTTCGCAGGCGTCGAACAGCCGGGAATGCACGGCGGCAGTAGCCGCGATATCGAGCCCGCGCGTCGGATTTTCCACGATCAGCACGCTGGGATGCGGTTCCAGCTCTCTCGCCAACACCAGCTTCTGCTGATTCCCGCCCGAAAGCGTCGAGACGAGTGCGTCGGCCGACTGGGCGCGCACATCGTACTCGATCAGGATCTCGGCGGCGCGCGCTCGAATGCGTGGCCACGCGAGGCGTCCTCGTGCCTGACCCGCCTCATGGAGCGCCAGGTTCTCAGCGACATCGAATTCAAGTATCAGCCCGTCGCGAAGTCGATCTTCGGGCACGAACCCCACTGTGGCTGGCGCGTCGACGTGTCCCGACGATGGCGGCAGACGGCCCGCGAGGCAGAGCAGCAGCTCGTGCTGGCCCGCACCGTCGACTCCAGCGACGCCAAGCAGCTCGCCCGAACGCACCGCCAGGTTGACGTCCCGCGTGCGCATCACGCCGCGCTCATCGCGCACGGCGAGATGCTGAGCCGCCAGCACGATCGGGCCGGCGTGTCGACGCTCGCGACGTGTCGCGGTGGGCGCTGCTCCGCCGATCATCGCGGCGGCGAGCTTCGAGTCGTCGACATTGGTGACCGGCTCGGCGAGGATCGTTCGACCGTGCCGCAGCACGGTCACCTCGTCGGCCGTCGCGAGTGCTTCCGGCAGCTTGTGCGTGATGAGCACCGCCGTGCCGCCAGTATCAGCGAACCGGCGGAGCATCGCCAGTAGGTCCTCGGCTTCGGAAGGTGCGAGAACCGCGGTCGGCTCGTCGAGGATCAGGATCCGGGCGCCGCGGGCCAGCGCCTTCACGATTTCGAGCCGTTGCTGGGCGCCGACCGACAAGTCGCCGGCGCGCACGTCCGGATCCAGGCTGAAGCCGACCATCTCGCAGATGTCGCGGACACGAGCGCGGACGCGGTCCGCACGATACGCGCCGTGTCCGCCTAACGCGACGTTCTCGGCGACGCTCAGGGCAGGGATCGAGCTGAAGTGTTGGTGCACCATGCCGATGCCTAACTCAATCGCGGCCGCCGGCGACGGCAGATCGACAGTGCGGCCGCGCACGCGAATCGTGCCGGCATCCGGTCGCACGAGGCCGAACGCCACCCGCATGAGCGTGGTCTTGCCGGCGCCGTTCTCGCCCAGGAGCGCGTGCACCGATCCATCGCCCACGACCAGCGATGCGTTTTCGAGCGCCCGCACCGAACCGAAGCGGCGCGCGATGTTCTCGAGCGAGAGCGCGGGAGCGGCGTTCACAACCCCGTGGGAGCGTGCAGGAAGATCCACGGCGTCGCGAACCTGGCGCTCAGGTCTGCGGCCAGCGCCTGCACGCCAAGGGTCTCCGTCGCATAGTGACCCGCATAAACGACGACGATGCCAAGCTCTTCGGCATCGATGGACGTCCAGTGCGCACCCTCGCCGACGATCAGCGTGTCCACGCCCCGAAGCGCAGCTTCGGCGAGGGTATCGTGCGATGCGCCGGCGCCGGTGCAGATGGCCCAGCGCCGCGTTACGCGCTCGTCGGCGCACGTCGAGTGACGAACGAGGCCGCCGTAGCGGCGCGCGAACGCGGACGCGCGCTCGATGATCTCCACGGTCGGCGTATTCGCCTCACCACCGACCCCGATGTCGACGCTGTGGTGCCGGGCGAAACCGAACGTCGTCGTTAGGCCAAGCTCGCGGGCCAACAGAATGTTGTTTCCGACCGTCGGATGCGCGTCGAGCGGCAAGTGCGCCGAGTAGAGTCCCACGTGATGCGTGATGAGCGCGTCGATGCGACGCAGGGCAGGTCCTCGGAGCGGGCGCAGGCCGCCCCAGAACAGTCCGTGGTGCACGAGCAACAAGTTCGCGCCGGCGGATATCGCCCCCTGAATGGTCTGCTCGCGTGCATCGACGGCCGCGGCGACCTTCCCGATCTCGGCGTCCGTGTCTACCTGAATCCCGTTGAGCGCGTTGGCATAGTCCGGAATCTCCCTGATGCGCAGGAGCTCGTCGAGGTACTGCGCGATGTCGGAGAGTACCGGCATGCTCAGCGCGAATGAGTCGAGTCGACGAACTCGATGCGCGGCGGGCGAACGCGCCCGTCGAGAATCGCTTGGCGAGTGGTGTCGAGCGTCGCCCGCAGCCCAGGCGGAATGTGCGACGCGAGCGCAGGGTTGATCACGAGCTTGGTCACGTCCGAGCGTGTTCCCAAGTAGAGTATCCCAGGCTTGAAGGTCCCGGCCTTCACTTCACGCGCCACCGTTAGGAACGCGTGCGGCAGATCGATCACGACGCTCGCGATCACGACGGTTGGAGCAACGCTGCTCTGATCGGAATTCGCCCCGAAAACGTACACGTTCTTCGATTCTTTCGCGGCCTCGAAGATACCCAACCCCGCAGCATCGGCGTTCTGGAAAATGAAGTCCGCGCCGCGCTGAATCTGTGCCAACGCCTGCTCTTTTCCAGCGCTCGCGTCATCCCAGTTCCCGATGTACGACGTGAGCACAGTAACGCGCGGATCCACCGCATGCACGCCCGCCGTGAAGGCCAGGAAGCTGCTCTTGACGGGCGGAAGATCGGTTCCGCCAATGACACCGACGACGCGCGAATGCGAGAGCGTTCCCGCGATGACGCCGGCCAGGTACGACGGTTCCTCGAACCCAAAAATCATCGGAGCGACGTTGGCGCCGGAGCGATTGCCAGACGTCGTTATGTAGACCGTATGCGGAAATTCGGGCCCCACGCGCGAAGCGGCATCCTGGAACTCGAATCCATGGCCGAAGACGAGATTGTATCCCTGCGCTCCGTACGCCCGAAAGTTCTCCTCGAAGTCCGCAGGCGTCTTCACTTGGATGTTGCTGATATGCGCGCCAAGACTGTCTCGAATGCGGAGTAGACCTTGATACGCGCCGGCGTTCCAGGCATGGTCGGAAATAGGACCGGGAGTAAGAAGAGCCACCTTGAACGCGGTCGAATCAGCTGCACCAGCACCCGCGCCAGTCCCGCAACCGGTCATCACGCATGCGATTGCGGAAATGTGGAACAATGTGGAGAACAGTCGCACTCGGCTGTGCACACTTGGCATAATGGATTGATTTGTATGGCGTTATGGACGTGTAAAAAACAAGGAAGGCGATAACCAATTGTGGGTTATCGCCTTCAACCTAGCGCCGGACCTGGCCGACTGCGGAGTGGACCGCTAGCGCCCAACCGCGAGAGCCGCCACTTCGGCGACATCCGACTCGACGTGCTCTTTGGCATCCGAAATCCGAACCGTCCCGTTGATCCGGCCGCCTTCCACGACGGCGATCGCTCGCGTGTTGATGTCGCCGTGTATGACCGAGGTGCTCTGCACCTCGAGGCGTTCGCTGGCAGTGATCGTACCTTGAACCGTACCTCCGATGACCGCCTCCCGCGTCGTGATGTCGCCACGAACCTCGCCCTGGCGGCCTATGAGCACCTGTCTGCCGGCGTTGATCGAGCCTTCGACGCGTCCTTCGACGCGAATCACGCCCTCCGTTTCAATGTCGCCGTCGATGCTGGTTCCTGCGGCGATGATCGAGAGCGATGAACTGCTTCCGCCGCCGTGCGAGGCGCCCCGCGCCTCGTCCGATGCGCGCGCGTCCTTATTGAAGATCGCCATTCGAGGGTCCTTGTTTCATGAGCGACATGGGATCGACGCTCGTGCCGTTGTGACGCACTTCGAAGTGAAGGTGCGGGGGAAGGGTACCGGTCTGGCCGCCTAACACACCGAGGACGGCGCCGGCGGCGACCCGACTCTTCTGGGTCACTCGCACGTCGCGGAGGTCGGCGTATGTCGTCTCATACCCGTCGCTGTGTGCGATGCGGAGTGTGGCGCTGCCCGAAGAATCGACACTGACCTCGACGACCGAGCCGGCGCCCGAGGCACGAACTTGGGTGCCTGGCGGTGCCTCGATGTCCATTCCGCTGCTCGATGCCGTCGTGTCGTCGCGAGCGACAATAGTACCGGCGACGGCGAGCGGCCAGTGACTCGGTATCGACTCGTCCGTGGAGTCGGCAGCCTTCGCGCTCGGTGCGGCCGCCGACGTCGCTGTCGGCGTAGTGGCGCCAAGCATGTGCTGTACTTGCTGAAATCTTCCCTCGAGCGCCGTGAGCGCCGCTTGCAGCGTGTCGAGGCGCGTGACGTCGTGTTGAAGGGTCTGAACGCGATGCGTCAGTCCGGGAACCCGCGCCGCCTGGGTCGCCAGGAAAAACCAACTCAGTACGACGATGGCGAGAAGCGTCCCGAGCGCATACGCGCCGCGGCGAAGGAGACGAACCTGGCGCTGCGTTAGGATAATGGTTCGATTGGCCAGTCCGCTTTCACGCTGCACCTGGATGATCATCGAACCAGCATGCGGCGTGTAGATATTGCCGTAACCGCGTCCAGACAGTTTTTCGCTGGGGTCGTTCGTCACATCGCGTCTCGGCTGCTTCCCAGGATGAGATCGAGAATTCGATCGAGATCGTCGGCGGAATAGAAGACGATCTCGATTGCCCCGCGTCCCGAGTCGCGCTGACGGATGGATACGTCTGTCTGCAAATGCCGTCGGAGCTCTTCGCCGACGCGACGTACCTCAGCCGGCGTTTCGGTCTTGGCACTGCCTCGACGCGCTCGCGGACGCGAACGCGGAGATTGTCCGGCGCGAGCTCGCTGTTCGACGTCGCGCACCGTCATCCCGTTGGCAACGATTTCGTTGGCAAGGGCGATCAGCTCACGCTCCTCGGTGATCGCGAGAAGAGCACGCGCGTGTCCCAGCGTAATGTGGCCGTCCTGGAGGATGCGTCGCACCGATTCCGGTAAGCTCAGGAGCCGCAAGATGTTGGCAACTGTCGTCCGGTCCTTTCCGACGAGCTCTGCAATCTGCTGTTGTGTTAGTGTAAAGTCACTGATAAGACGCTGATATCCTAACGCCTCTTCGATCGGGTTCAGGTTTGACCGCTGGAGGTTCTCGACCAAGGCGAGCGTAAGAAGCATCTGGTCGTCGATGTCCCTCACTACCGCTGGGATGTCCTCCCAGCCGATCTTGGTCGCAGCTCGCAAACGCCGCTCCCCGGCGATCAGCTCGAAACCGTCCCCGTTCGGTCGCGGGCGAACGACTATCGGCTGAAGCAGCCCGTTCGCCTTGAGGCTAGCCTCGAGTTCCGCGAGCTCATTCGGCTTGAATTCTGTACGCGGTTGATACGGATTCGCATGGATCCGCGCGACGGCTATACGCTGAAGCTGCCCTCGGCTGACCTGTTCAGTCGTGCTCTGATTGGGGCGTGTCGCCAGCAGCGCTTCGAGGCCGCGCCCTAAGCGGCGAGGCTTGTCAGTAGACATTTACGGATGTGGGTGAATGGTCTCGAGCGGATTCATAACCGCCTCGATCGTCGCTTCAAGAACGCAGCAGTCCGTTCGCCCGGAAGAGCGGCCGGACCCAAGTGACTCGAGTCAGTCGGCTCTCGCAGGGATGTCCGGCATCGAGGGACGATCGCTAAGCAAGGCAGCCCGTGTGAAGTCGCCGCTGCGCCGATAGCGCTCGAGCAGCTCCCGCGCGACGCTGACATACGCTTGCGCACCGGCCGACGCCACATCGTAGAGAATGATTGGTTTACCAAAGCTGGGTGCTTCGGCCAATCGGACGTTCCGCGGGATGACCGCATCGAAAACCTTGGGACCAAAATATTCGCGCGCGTCGGTTGCGACCTGGCGAGAGAGATTGAGCCTCGCGTCGTACATCGTCAGCAAGACACCATCAATCGCAAGCTCAGCGTTTACGCCGCGCTGAATCATGTGGATCGTATTCAGCAGCTGCGAGAGCCCTTCGAGCGCATAGTACTCGCATTGAACCGGTATCAAGACGGCATCCGCAGCGGCGAGCATGTTGACCGTCAGGACGCCCAGTGACGGCGGGCAGTCGACGAGGATGAAGTCGTAGCGCGAGCGGACCGGAGCGATCGCGTCGCGCATCGCCAACTCACGTCGCGGACTGTCGACCAGCTCGACCTCCGCCCCCGCTAGATCAGGTGTCGCCGGAGCAACGTCGAGATGAGCGAACTGGATTGATCGCAGGATCACTTCGGAGAGAGGGCACTCTCCGATCAGGGCGTTGTAGACGGTGCGCGCGACTCGTTCGCCATCAAGGCCGACCCCACTCGTCGCGTTGCCTTGCGGGTCGCCATCAACCAGAAGGGTTCGCTGCTCAGCGACCGCGAGGCTCGCAGCGAGGTTTACGGCAGTGGTCGTCTTGCCCACGCCTCCTTTCTGATTGGCAATCGCGATGACCCTAGCCACCAGTCGCTTCCGTCCGTCTGAGGGTCTCTAACAACACGTTCGCGCGCCGCCAATATAACGAGTGATTCTTCAATGGAAGACCCTTCTCGCGTTTCACGTGAAACATCGACTCTCCAGAAGGCAGAGTTCCACGTGAAACATTGCAGCAGTCGTGGGCGAGTTTCAGCGACAGCATAAGAACAACATATAATCACTTGCGCGCCAAATAGACTTACGGCTCGATAAATCGCCACCTGCCGCTAACATCTACGCTAACGGTTTCACTCCCTGGGGTGATCGGCGTCTCCGACCCAGCCGCCAATGCCATCCGCGCGCCAAACTGAATCGGGCGGGGCGCGGCTTGGGATGTCAGCTCGATCAGTTCGCCTAACCGGCCACCGGCGCCCTTTGCCATGGCGTCCGCATCGCCGCGCGCTCGCTGGACGGCCTGGGCAAGCGCGGCTCGCCGTGCATCATCTTCGTTAGACGACGAAAACTCCAACGAATTGATCGTGTTCGCGCCGTGGGCGAGCGCCGCGTCGATGAGCGCGCCCAGACGATCGATCTTCCGAACGTCGACGCTGACCGTGTTCGATGCCGTGTAGCCGACGATGCGCGGCGTACGCTCGCTGTTCGTCGTCGGCGCGCTCTCCGGATAGAGGCTGTATTCCACCGTCGAGATCTGCTGGTCGGTGATGCCTAACGCCTTGAGCGCATCGATCACCGCGCGCTGCCGGCGGGCATTGTCGGCACTCGCTTGGGCAGCCGTCGCCGCCTTCGTCTGAACACCAATCGACAGCGTGGCACGATCCGGGGTGACGCGGGCTTCGCCGTGCCCGCTCGCGGTGATCGTCGGCCCGCGCTGCTGGACGCTGCCCCGGGCACTCGAATCTTGTGCGCAAACCGGATGTGCGATCGCGACGCACAAGAGGAACGCAAGGATCCGCACTGTCAACCTCCCGTGATGAGCTCCGCTCGGCCGGAATGGCCGGGCGCTTTATTAACAGAATGCGAATATTGCGTCAATCGTCGGAGACCGCGTCCACCGAGGCGTCCGCCGCATCGCCCGCCGGAACCCGGGACACGGGACGCTTGGTCACCTCGAGCACCAGATTCTGCAGATCGCTGGGACTGATCCCCGGGATGCGCGCGGCCTGCGCCAGCGTCAACGGACGGATGGCGCCCAGCTTCTGCCGCGCCTCGAACGAGAGCGACCGCATGCCGGCATACTCGATGTCTGCGCCTAACGCAAAATCGCCCATGCGCCGCAGCCGCGACGCCTGCACCCGCTCTCGCTCGAAATATCCGGCGTACTTGAGCTCCAGCTCGGCCGACGCCACGGCCTCCGCCGAGAGCGCGCCGCGGACGCCCGTGGCGCGCATCACGGCGTCGAGCGACACCCCGTGCCGCTTGGCGAGCTCGGCGATGCGGACCGCGTGCACGAGCGGCGCACTGCCCGCGGCGTCGAGCAGCATCCCGACCTCGCCGGGATCCGCGCTCGTCTCGCGAGCCAGCCGGAGTGCCTGATCCTCGTCGCACAGGCGCCGCTCGACGGCCGCGATTTCGGCGCTCGAGAGCATGCCCAACGCCATGGCGCGAGGCGACAACCGCCTGAGCGCATTGTCCTGCCGCACCGTTAGGCGAAACTCGGACCGCGACGTGAACAGCCGATATGGCTCGTCGACGCCTCGCGTCACCAGGTCGTCGATCAGCACGCCGATGTACGACGTTTCGCGTCCGAGCACGAAGGCGTCGTCGCCGTGCGCGGAACGCGCTGCGTTGATTCCGGCCACCACGCCCTGGGCCGCCGCCTCCTCGTATCCCGTGGTGCCGTTGATCTGCCCCGCCAGATACACGCCGCCGAGTGCTTTGAGTTGCAGCGTCGAGTCGAGCTGGGTCGGCGGATAGTAGTCGTACTCGATCGCGTACCCGGCGCGCGTCATCCGAGCGTGCTCGAGACCCGGGACGGCGTGCAGGAACTGCAGCTGCACGTCGACAGGGAGCGACGTCGAGAGCCCGTTGACGTACAGCTCCGCGGTGTCGTGTCCCTCCGGCTCGAGAAATACCTGGTGCCGTTCGACGTCTGGAAACTTCACGATTTTGTCTTCGACACTCGGGCAGTATCTGGGGCCGCGCGAGGCGATCGCTCCGCCGTACATCGCCGAGCGATCGATGTTGTCGGCAATGATGCGCTTCACGTCTGCGCCGGCGTAGGTAATCCAGCACGGCAGCTGCGCGGGATGTCTGGTGCCGGCGGCAGTCCGACGAG
This sequence comes from Gemmatimonadaceae bacterium, assembly GCA_036273715.1. NCBI lineage: Bacteria > Pseudomonadati > Gemmatimonadota > Gemmatimonadia > Gemmatimonadales > Gemmatimonadaceae > Gemmatimonadaceae bacterium. The sequence goes on along the minus strand of DASUHB010000072.1, from coordinate 93,708 downwards.
GCGTCGGCCAGAAGTGCGACCATGTAAAGTCGAACGCCTCCACTTCGCTGTCTTGCCGCTCGAGACGAGTGAGGTCGACCGACCGGCCGTCGACGCGCGGCGGCGTTCCGGTCTTGAACCTCGCAACCTTTAGTCCCAGATCCTCGAGTTGCTGCGCGAGATGAACGGCCGGCGCGTCGCCCGCGCGTCCGCCGGCGAGCTTGGTGTCCGTGCCGATGTGAATGCGGCCCCGCAGAAACGTGCCGGCGGTGATGACGACGCATCGCGATGTGAAACGCCGGCCCTCGAGCGTCTCTACGCCTAACGATCGGCGCCCATCCTGATCGATGAGCAGGCGGGCGACTGTGCCCTGGATCGTGTGCAGCGTCGGGTGCTCCTCGAGGAGCGATCGGACGGCGCGACGATACAGCCCGCGATCACACTGTGCACGCGGCGCCCACACCGCCGGTCCCTTGCTGCGATTGAGCATCCGGAACTGGAGCGTTGCGAGGTCCGTCGCACGGCCCATGATTCCGCCAAGCGCATCGACTTCCCTCGCGACCGTGCCTTTGGCGATGCCGCCGATGGCAGGATTGCACGACATCTGGCCGATCGTCTCGAGCGCAGCGGTGATGAGCCCGACGCGCGCACCAAGTCGTGCAGCCGCGACCGCCGCTTCGGTGCCGGCATGACCGGCTCCGACGACGATGACATCCAGATCCATCTCCGGGTTTGAAACGGAGGAGGTATGCACGCTCATGCGAGAAAGCTAATCGCCCGGTGCAGTCGTGCAGGTAGACACGTCGAGCGCCTCGCGACAAACTTGAGACATGCCGCTTTCTCTGTCGTCGGACCTGCCCACGATGCTGATCCGCAAGGCGGCTTTCGAACGCGCCGGGTTGGCGCGTGCTGCGATCGACGCCACGTTCGGGCTCACGCCGGATGAGTTCCGCGTCGAGGGAGAAATCGTGGCCGTTGGACCGCTTCATGCCGATGACGCGATCGTCCAACTCACCGAGCAACTCGAATCGCTCGGTCTTGTCTACTTCGATGATTTCGTCGAAATGAGCGGCAACTGGCCGGCGTGGTTAGGCGTGTGGGTGGCCGGTCGCATGGACTGACGCCGACGTCAGGTCTTCACATCGTGGCGCGGCTGCTCGTGCGTTTGGACTTGAGGAGACAGCGCGCCGTTTCGCAGCAGTCCTTCCCAGTTGCACGCATAACACCAGCTGGTGCGAAACCAGGGCATGAGCAAATTCCAGCCGCGTGACTGGACGCGCAGCGTGGGTGTGTCGCAATTGGGACAGCGATCGCCGTCCGGCAGCAGGCAGAGGAAGAAAATGGTCGCCGCGACGATGCGTAGCACCACGAACGCAATGAAGACGATTGCGAAGACCAACGCATCCGACATGGGGCGCACCTCGTGTTGCACCATATACGGAGTGCCGGCTACGCGCGCAAGCGTCCGAACCTGGTGCCCGATCGACTACGACGGCAGCTCGAGTTGCTTGGCGATCGTGGTCCAGCGCTCCACATAGGCCACGCCATTTTCGAGGCGCTCGATCACGACTTCAGCGTCCACGGCAATGGATGTTCCGTCGAGGCTAGCGGCGGTCGCTATCTGACGTTTGCCCTCGACCTCGAACGCGATTTGGCCGCCCGCCGATCCATCGATGGACTTCGTGACCTTGGCCAGGTGTCCCTGGAGCTGATATCGCTCGTCCGGGACGTCACGCGCAGCGCTCGGCAGTGCCCATCCGGCGATTACCGCAACCATGCCGATGCCGCCCGCCACGGCTGCGGCCGCCGCGATCACGACAGTCGCGCCGGGCTGAAGGGATGTGTACATGGCCAACGGGTAACCGACGATACCGAAGAGCATCGCCGCGGTGCCGATTGTTGGAAGATTGAAATATTTGACCCAGCGGCCGCGGCGCTGATCTCGATCGATGCCGGCGATCATGCTGACTACGCCGAGGACCAGGCCGAGTATGAACGTGGAGAGAAAGAGTACGCGCATGGATCGAATACGAGGCTCGCAAACGATGGTGATGCTGCAATGATGTCCGATGTTGCTCAGTCGAGATCCGGCCCCAGTCCAACAAGGTCGAGCAGTGCTAGAGCGTTCGTCGATGTTGCGAGGCCATCACGGAGTCGATAGTCGAAGTGCAAGACGGGCGTGCCGCTCGTGCGATCGATCGAATCAGCGAAGGACACGCAGCGGGCCGCGCTCTGAATGGGTTCCGCCGCGGCGAGCGAAAGATCGTGCGACGTGACGGCGCCGACGGCACCAGCTTCGAGAAGATGGCCCAGCACGATCCGAGCGGCAACACGTCGCTCGGATGAATTGGTTCCGTGCAAGATCTCGTCGAATAAATACAGTACCGGCGGTTGGCCGGGCTCGTGTGTGCGCGCGTCGTCGACAACGGTCTTGAGTCGGCGCAGCTCGGCCATGAAGAGGGAGACGCCCTCGGCAAGCGAGTCTTCGATGCGCATAATCGCGCGTACACGGAACGTGTGGCATCGATACCGCGTCGCGCAGACCGGACCGCCGGCCTGCGCGAGCACGCAGTTCACTCCCAGCGCGCGGAGCAGTGTGCTCTTGCCGGACATATTGGACCCGGTGATGAGGAGGAACGTGCCCGGCGGTCCAACGGTGACGTCGTTGGCGACGCGTTGGGCATCGGCAATCAGCGGATGCGCGATACCTTCGGCTTCGACGGTGGCGGGTTCGTCGTCGTGGACGTCGGGGAAGGTCCACAGCGGCTCATCGTACGCAAGCGTCGAAAGAGCGGCGAGAGCTTCGACTTCGCCGAGGGCTCCGAGCCAACCGCGCACATGTCGACCTGACGTTCGTTTCCAGGCGTCGAACGCCGCGCCCACATGGAAGTCCCACAGGAAGAGCCAGTCGAGCGCGAAGTGAAGCATTGGCGACTGGCGCACTTCGGCCCACGCGGCGATGCGCTCGACGCGTCGAAGCGCGACTGCGGCGCCGCCCCCTTCGCGAAAGCGGGTTGCCATCTCCTCCAGGCGCGGCGCGTGGAATTTCGTTCCGGCAATCGCCGTCAGCATTGCGCGATGACCGCCTAACGCAGCAAACGAGATGGCCGGTATCGCGCCGCTCTCCCGCGCGAGCCGCCGGGCGAACACACGGAAGCCGCGCGCAACGACGACCGCGGCCAGCCACCATGGTTGGGCAAGAGTCCCCGCCGCCTGCAGCAGCATCGCGGCGACGATCAACGCGGTGAATGCGCGTCCGCTCCATTGTAAGGCGCCGCGTTCGGAGAGCGGCCCATCGGATTCGCACCAGAGGAAGAAGCGCTCGAGTGTCTTCGGACTGAGATCGCCGATGCCGATGGCGAGCACGCCGAGCTCGACTCGGATGTCGTCGCGTGCGGCGAGCTCGCGAACTGCGGCCTGTCGCTCGGTGATCGTTGCGGCGGTGGGCGGTGGGCCCACCAGCCACCCGAGCAGCGTCGGCCGGCCGGGGGCCGACGATGCAACGTCGAGCAGTTGGAGGACACTCGATGGCCCCGTGATCGCCAGGTCGGTTGCGTAGGGGTGAGTCGTAAGGTCGTCAGTCACGCGCGGCAGGGGGAGCGCGCCCCAATCGCGCGCGATGCGGCGGACGGCGCGCTCGTGATAGATCCGTCGGTGATCGAGCGCGGCGAACGCGGCGCGATTCGCGCGGTGGCGCCTAACGAGAACGGCGAAGCCGGCGACGGCGATGCCGGTCGCGATCAGCGAGAGCCATCCATACGGTGCTCCCGGGATCACCGCCCAAGCCGCCGCCAGCACGAAGAGCGCGAACGCAAGCAACCGGATTTGCCCGATGCGTCGGCCTCGGGCCGCGACGGCAGCGGCCTGCTGCGCGCTTTCGTCGGCGCGCGAGCGATGCCAGACCGCCGGCATCGGCGGCAGCGTTGCGTTAGGCGCTGTAGTCACTGGAGCGCCGCGCGCGCTTCGAGCGCACCGCCGAGAAACTCGATCACGCGCGCCTCGGCGTAATACATCGGTCGCCATGGCGCGACGCCGGAGATGAACCCGACGTGTCCGCCCTTGGCGACGAATTCGATGTGCAGCGCAGCGTTCGTGCCCGCGATGGTGCGCACGTCATCGAGCACGGACGACGGCAGAAACGGATCGTCGACGGCATTGAGCAACAGCGTGGGCACGCGCACACGGGCGAGCCAGTGGATCGAGCTCGATTGATCGTAGTAGTCTCGTGCGGTGCGAAAGCCGTGAATCGGCGCGGTGACTGCGTCGTCGAAGTCCCAGAGCGTCGTCGCTCGCCGGATGGCGCGCGTATCGAGGTCTCCCGGAAAGCGTGCCGCTTTGCCCATCGCCTTCTTCCGCAGACTGCGCAGAAAGTAGGACTCGTAGAGTCGCGAGAGCCCGAGCTGCAGGTGCCGCGATCCCCGCGCCAGATCGAACGGCACCGAGATCGCGGCGGCCGCGACAACCTGCGCCGGCACGGTATCGGACTGTTCGCCAAGCCACTTGAGCAGCACGTTGCCGCCAAGAGATACTCCCGTTAGGACAATCGGCTGCGCCGGCTGCTCGGCGATCAACGTCCGGATGACAAAGTCGAGGTCGCCGGTTTCGCCGGAGTGATACGAGCGCAGCAACCGATTCGGCTCGCCGCCGCACGACCGAAAGACCAACACATCGCCTGCCCAACCGCGTCGATGCGCCGCCGCCAGCAGGCCCCGCGCATAGTGCGACCGCGACGAGCCCTCCAGGCCGTGCAAGAGGAGCACGCGCGGGTGTTCCGGTCCGGCATCGAGTCGATCGATATCGATGAAGTCACCGTCGGGTGTGTCCCATCGTTCTCGGTGCGTGTCGATGCGGGCTCTCCGGCGGATCACCTTGCCCCACAGCGTGCGGGCGTGTGCGCCCGGTATCCACCATGCGGGTCGATAGCGCAGCGGTCCGCTCACGCGTCTGGGCGCGAGGTGTCGATCATGTAGATTCCGTGCACGCACATATACTCGCTCCACGACAGGCGGCCATGGAAGTGCAGATCTTCGGTACGCGCAAATGCGCGGACACCCGCAAGGCGCAGCGGTTCTTTTCCGAACGTCGTGTGCGTGCGCACTTCGTGGATCTCGCCGAACGCCCGGCATCGCGCGGGGAGCTCATGCGATTTGCCCAACGATTTGGTGTATCCGCGCTCCTGAACACAGAGTCGCGGCGGTACTCGGATCTCGGACTTCGTTCCGCCCGGCTGTCCGATGAGCGTTGGCTGGCTCTCCTGGTCGACGAGCCACTGGCGCTGCGCACTCCGCTCGTGCGCTGCCAGGGGCGGCTGACGGTCGGACTGGCGGAATCCGAGTGGGCGACGTGGGTGGCCGGTTCGTGACCGCACGCCGCGGCGGCAGGCCGTGACCCAACTGTCGATGTCCCAAGTGAGCATCACGTTCGGAGCAGAGTCGCTGCTGACGGACGTGACGTTCACGGTGGGCGCCGGCGAACGATGGGGCATCATCGGTCGCAACGGCAGCGGCAAGACGAGTCTCTTCCGGCTCATCATGGGCACGATGGCGCCGTCGGCGGGGACGGTGAGCCGGGCGAGCGGCCTGCGTCTGGCGTTGCTCGAGCAGCTGCGGGATTTCGGTAGTGCGCGCACGGTGTGGGACGCGGCGGCCGCACCCTTCTCGGCGCTGATCACCCTCGAGCGTTCGTTAGGCGAGCAGGCGGAGCGCATTGGCGCGCTCGGTGACCGGGTGACGCCGGACGACCTCGATGCGTATGCGCGGGATCTGGAGCGGTTCGAGCACGAGGGCGGATACACCTATTCGTCTCGCGTCGACGCAGTCCTTCACGGGTTGGGTTTCGATCCGGAGGGCGCGCGCGAGCAACTGGTCGAGACGTTGAGCGGCGGCGAACGCGGCCGCGTCGGACTGGCGCGCCAGCTCGTGACGCCAGCCGACGTGCTGCTGCTCGACGAGCCGACCAACCACTTGGATCTCGAGACGTCGGCGTGGCTCGAGGCATATCTTCGGGACGCGGGCGAGACCGTGCTGCTCATCAGCCACGATCGCGCCTTTCTCGATGGCGTCGTCGACCACGTCCTGCATCTCGAAGATGGACGCGCGTTCGCGTACACAGGGAGTTATCGCGCGTTCGTCCGCCAGCGCGATGAACGCCGTCTAACGCAGCAACGTGCGTACGCGCAGCAGCAGCGTGTGATCGCGGGAGAAGAGGACTACATTCGCCGGAACATTGCCGGCCAGAACAGCCGCCAGGCGAAAGGACGTCGCACGCGGCTCGAGCGCATGCCCAGACTCAGTGCGCCGCCGACCGAGGAAGACGTGATGGCGTTTCGCTTGTCGGCGGCGGAACGCGGCGGTGATCAAGTGCTGGTGGCGGATCATGTGTGCCTTGCGCAAGGCGGCCGCTCTCTGATCGATGATTTCAGCGCCACCGTGCGACGCGGCGATGTGATCGGGCTCGTCGGAGCGAACGGCGCGGGCAAGTCATCTCTGCTGCGCGCGAGCCTCGGCGAGCTGGAGCTCGAGGATGGAACGATTCGGTTAGGCGCGTCCATCGCGCCCGCCTACTATCGACAAGAGCTCAGCCAGGTCCCAGCCGGACGGTCGCTGCTCGACGTGATCGGGACACTCCGCCCCCTGTGGGGGCGCGGCGCGACGCTGAGTCATCTCGCGCGCTTCGGTTTCACGGGCGACACCGTGCAACGAAGCACGGACACGCTGTCGGGCGGGGAGCGGGCACGGCTCGCCCTGGCCATGCTCATGCTCGCGCATGCCAATCTCATCTTGCTCGACGAGCCCACGAACCATCTGGATGTCGAGTCGATCGAAACGCTCGAGGACGCGCTGTCCGCGTACGATGGCACCATCATCCTCGTGAGCCATGATCGCGCGCTGCTGCGCAGCCTTGCGACGCGCGTGTGGTCACTTCGCGACCAACGGATCGCGGACTTCGAGGGAGGTTTTGCCGACTGGGAGCAAGCGGTGGCGGAGCGCACACAGGAGTCGCACGCGGCGCGGGCTGAATCCAAGCGGCCGACACGCGAGCAACGGCTGGAGGCGGCGGCGCGGGAGCAGCGCCGCACGGACGGGCGCGCGAGCCGCGCCGCTCGACGGGCGCTCGACGCGGCGGAAGCAGACGTGATGCGGATTGACGCGCGCGTCGCTTCCCTCACCGCGCTGTTGGAGGACCCATCCCTCTACAAGTCGCCGTCCGGCGTCGATCGTGCTCGTGAGTTGAGCGCCGAGCTCGAAGCGGCAAAGCGCGAACTGGATGCCGCAATCGGACGATGGGAAGCGATGGCGAACAACAACTGAGACCGGCGGGCGTCAGAACTCGCCGATGAATCCGATTTCCGGCTCGAGGCGGTACCCGTGCTGTTCCTGCACGCGGCGTTGGGCAGTGGAGATGACGGCGCGAACGTCCGCCGCGGTCGCTCGGCCGAGGTTCACGATGATGTTGGCGTGGATCGTCGAGATCTGCGCGTCTCCGTGGCGAAAGCCTTTGAGCCCGCACTGATCGATGAGCCGGCCGGCGCCGACGCCTTCGATTTTCTTGAAAATCGACCCCGCGCTCGGAAACCAGTCGAGCCAGGGATGACGCGCACCGCGCCAACTCAGATTTTCTTCCATCACGCGGCGCATCGCCGCCGGATCGCCTTGCGTTAGGCGCAAGGTCGCGGTGAGCACGATGTCACGCCGGTGGTGGAAGACGGTGTCGTCGTACCCGAAGTCGACGTACGACGCATCGACCGTACGTCGCGCGCCGTCTTCCGCCAGAATGTCGCACGAATCGAACACCTCGGCGATGAACATCGTTCGGGCGCGCTCCGGCGCCGGCGAGAGAAAGTGCAGATTCTGCCACACCGCTCCGCCTAACGTGCTCGGGATCCCGACGTAGTGCTCGAGTCCCGACCAGCCGCGGCGCACGGCGTCCATGATCAAGTCGCGCATCACCGTTCCGCTCTCGGCGGTGACGCGGCCGTCGTCCGACCACCGCGAGTGCGAGGCCATGTTCCGGATGACCAGTCCGCGGAATCCCTTGTCGCCGACGAGGATGTTGGCGCCGAGGCCGAGTACGAACCACGGGAGACCGGTGTCGCGTGCCGCGCTCACCGCGCGCGCAAGCTCGTCGGCGCTCTGGACTTCGACAAACAGGTCGGCCGGTCCGCCGATGTTGAACGTCGTGTACGGCGCCAGCGCGACGCCGGTGCGAATGCGCTCTGGCGCGATGAACGACGCTAGGCGGGCGACGACGTCTGTGTGCGGCGAGGCAGCGGAGGTCATCCAAGATCAAGGAATCACGGTGAGCATCGGATCGCCAGTCGTGCCCGTCAGCGTCCGTGCGGCTGCGGGCGCATCGGGCGGCCGGCCGGCGTCGGCCGCTGGCCGAGCAGACGCTGCACGTCGGAGAGCGATCCGCCGGCCTCGCAGAGTGCACCGAGCGCGCGATACACCAGATCCGCGACTTCGGCGCTCGCAATGGCCACGTCCCGGCGGGCCGAATCAGCGATGGCATCGACTGCGTCGTCGCCTAACTCTCGCAGCCGGCGGCGCGGCGCCGCGCCAACGGTCCCGGTGCCCGCACGCTCGGCGAGCGCGCCGGTCTCGTCGTCCTCCGGGTGGGAGAAGCAGGAAGGCGCTCCCGTGTGGCATGCAGGGCCGGCCGGAACGACGCGCGCCAGCAACGCGTCGCCATCGCAGTCGCAGGCCAGCGAAACGATACGATGACCCGGGCCGCCGGCGTTCGACCGCCACCGGCCATCGAGCCGGATATGGCAGTGGAGGTCGCCTGTGGCCAGCGTCTCCGCGATCGAGTCGCGGTCGGCTCGTCCCACCATGAGCACGAGGCCGCTCGCTGCATCCTGCGCGACCACCGACACGAAGCCGTCATCCTGCGAAAAATTCAGCTGCGACAAGTCGAACATGGATCGCTCCGCGCGCACGGCGCGTGGTCGGTGTCTCGCCTAACGATTAGACGCGGCAGCCTCGAGCGCCGCGTCAGGCCTGCGGAAACTCTTCGGCTAACACGCGCGCATCGAGGCGGCTCGCGGACAATGCCCAACCGACGATCGTCGCCGACACGCCGCGCTCCTCCAGATCCCGCAGCTCCGACAGCGTCGTGATGCCTCCGGCCGCAATTACCGGATTCAACGACACGTCCGTCAGATCCTCCATCAGGAACAAGTCGCTCCCGCGTACGTGCCGATGGCGCTGCGCAACAGTCACGATCACGGCAGCGAGCGGCAACTCGTTCCAATCCTCGATCACGCTCAAGAAATCGCGCGCCATCACCGTTCGATCGCGCGTTACGACGTGTCGGTCGCGCACGAGGACACCCGGCGCAACCCGACCGGGAAACTGTGCCGCGGCATCCGCCAACCAGCGGCCGTCTTCGATCGCCTGGACGCCGATCACGACACGGTCGGCGCCCGCTTGCAGAAGACGATCGATCTCCTCCAACGTGCGGACATCGCCGCCGACCTGCACCGGAGCCTCGATGTTGGACAGCAGCGACGCGATGAGCCGCGCGTTGTCGCCGCGTCCCGAGGCTGCGTCGAGATCGGTGATGTGTATGCGGCTGAATCCGAGCCCCGCCCAAGACCGCGCGAGCGCGATCGCGTCTGCGGCATGCGCAGCGTCAACGTCGCGCGTGCCGTTTTCCGAACGCACGCTTGCGCCATCGCGGAGATTGAGCGCTGGAATGACGATCACCGAGGCTCCCGTTGGGCCATGTCGTGCGGCGTCAGATCGTTAGTCGATCAGTACCGCGCACGGGACGACACCGGGAAACTACGTGGCATGGACACCGTGCGCAGGCCGGGAATGTGCGTGCGGTGCAAAAAAAACGGCCCGACCCACTCGAAGTGGTCGGGCCGCATTACCACCGAGCAAGTCACGCGGTCAGCCGGCTTCCTGCGCGGCCACCTCGAAACAGCACTGCGGCCGCTCACCGTGGTCGCAACATTCGCGGACCGGCGAGCCGACCGCCTCACTCAGCAGCGCCTCGACAGAACCGCAAACCTCAGGATGGCTGCGTACGACGGTGCCGAGCGGACAACCGTGCCCGCGAATCCGGAGCATTCCGTCGTGTTCCTCGACGGACGTGGCGCCTCCTAGCTCATCGAGGATTGTCGCAGCGCGTTCGACACGGTCGCGATGCGAGCCCGACGGCCGGGCGTTCTCGGCTGCCAGTCGCTGGCCCACCGTGCGCATGATGCTATCGAGCTCCGCCGCACTCATCCGCTCCGACAGCACGTCGAGCAAGCGCGCAAACACAACCACGTAGGCGCGCGAAAGCAGCTGATTGGTTTCCTCGGTCACCCGATAGGTATTGGCCGGCTTTCCAACCGAGCCGCGCCTGGGCTCGTGCTGCTCGACGAGTCCATCGCGCTCGAGGGCTGCGAGATGAGCGCGGACGGCGTTATCGGTGAGATGGAGATCGCGAGCGATCTGATCGACCGTGAGCGCTGCCCGTCTCAGGAGCCCGACAATTCGCCCGCGGGTGCTGGCGTAAAACTTTCGGTTCCAACGAGTTACACTATTCATGTGGGCAGTCCTTGTCGCATCGGACAGGATAACAGATTGCACAACGAAATACAATATCTACACGATTTGATTGACAAATTGTCTTAACGCAGATCATCTTCCCCGCACGACATATCCCGGGGTGAGTGGGCTCCGGACCACAATCCAGCACGAAAGAGGAGGAATGTCATGCTGAAGATGGTATCCATTGCTGCGGTAGTGGGGCTCGCATCCGCGTTCGCCATGCCGGCCACGCATATGCTGAATCTCAATCCGAGTAAGATTGTGTCTTCGACGGCAAGCAAAGCGGCGCTCGACGACGCCACGATCGTCGCGATCTTCGACGAAGCGAACACGGCGGACATCGAAACGAGCGGCTTGGCCGCGAAGCGCGGCGCCAGCAAGGACGTTCGCGATCTGGGCAAGCAATTCGCACACGATCACACCGCCGTTCGTCAGCAGGGCCGTGATCTCGCGAAGAAGCTGGGTGTGACGCCGACGCCGCCAAAGCCCGATGAAGGGAAGGAAGCCGCCGAGGCGGCGCTCAAGGATCTCGAGTCGAAGCACGGCGCCGAATTCGACAAGGCGTATCTGGCCCATGAGGTCGCGTACCATCAGCAGGTCATTGACGCGATCAACAATACGCTTCTTCCCGCCATACAGAACGCCGACCTCAAAGCGTTCGTTCAGAAGGTCGTCCCGGCGTTCGAGGGGCATCTCGCGGCGGCCAAGAATCTGCAGCAGAAGCTGGGTCAGTAACGACAGGGCTCGCGGCTCGGCGACTTGAAGTGCGGTCCCGTTGCCGGTAATTCTGCGACCACACGTTCGAGAGTCTCCATCTCATGAGCAGCGAGCAGCAGCTGGCGGGACCCGATCTTACGTTAGGCATTTCCCTCGCCGCGCTCGTCGATGGCGTGATGCTTCTCGGTCACGCCAACGGCGAAGCGGTGCTGGTCGTACGGCGCGGCAATGACGTGTTGGCCATGGGTGCGGTGTGCACGCACTACAGCGGACCGTTAGCGGAAGGGCTGCTGGACGGCGACCACGTGCACTGTCCGTGGCATCACGCGTGCTTCAATCTGCGTACGGGTGAGGCGCTGGAAGCGCCGGCGCTCAATCCTGTTGCCTGTTGGCGGGTCGAGGTCCGGGGCGAGAAGGCGTACGTCACTGAAAAGGTCGAACGCGAACCGCTTGCGCCGACGCCGAACCCGTCGCGGCGCAGCGGAACCCGGCCGGGACACATTGGAATCATCGGCGGCGGCGCCGCGGGCAATGCGGCGGCCGAGATGTTGAGGCGCGAAGGTTATGACGGCGGCATTACGGTGATCGACGTCGATCGCGATTCGCCGTACGACCGGCCGAACCTCTCCAAGGATTACCTGGCAGGCAACGCCCCCGAAGAATGGATTCCACTGCGTCCGCCGGGATTCGACGAGGCGCATGGTATCGATGTCGTGCGCGGACGCGTCGCCTCGTTCGATGCGAAGGACAAGCGCGCAACGCTCGATGGCGGGGCCGAGCATCGCTTCGATCGAGTGCTGCTTGCGATGGGTGCGAGTCCGATTGCGCTCCGCGTACCTGGCGCCGAGTCTCCACGCCTGCACTACCTGCGTTCGCTCGCCGACAGCCGCCGCATCGTTGCGTCGTCAGCGTCTGCCAAGCGAGCGATCGTGATTGGCGCGAGCTTCATAGGCCTCGAGGTCGCGGCGTCGTTGCGTGCGCGTGGACTCGAGGTGCACGTCGTCGCGCCGGAGGCCGTGCCGTTCGAAAAGGTCCTCGGTGCCGAGTTAGGCAAATTCGTCAAGGCGCTGCACGAGGAGCACGGCGTCGTTTTTCATCTACAGCACACGGCCACCTCCGTCACCGCGGACGGCATCGTCTTGGACGACGGCACCACGCTTGGCGGCGACCTCATCGTCGCCGGCATCGGCGTTCGGCCTAACGTTGGGCTCGCGGAATCGGCCGGCTTGAGCATGGATCGCGGGGTGGCGGTCAACGAGCGCCTCGAGACGAGCGCAACCGGGGTGTTCGCAGCCGGCGACATCGCGCGCTGGCCCGACGCGTGGACGGGCGAGCACATCCGTGTCGAGCACTGGGTGGTCGCGGAGCGTCAGGGTCAGGCCGCCGCTCGCAACCTCTTGGGCGCCGGGGAACCTTTTCGGAGCCCGCCGTTTTTCTGGAGCGCCCACTACGACGTCACGATTGCCTACGTGGGCCACGCATCGGGTTGGGAGCGCATCGACGTGCACGGCTCCATTGAGAAGCGCGATTGCGCCGTCGCCTATCACAGCAAGGGGAAGACCTTGGCCGTTGCCAGCATTTTCCGAGACGATGTGAGCCTCGGAGCCGAGGTCGCGATGGCGCGGGGGGACGGTAAGGCGCTTCAGTCGCTGCTAGAGAAGAGGTAGGCGAGGAACAAAGAGACTCCAAGCTGACGAGATGTCGGCTTTCAAGTTTGTTCAAGGTTGAACGGTACGACCGCTTTCCCGTTTCTTCTTTTCACTCGCAGGCCCGGGGGATTTTATGCGCGCTTCGATAGTCATCGTTCTCGCCACGGTTGTTGCTGCCGGCTGTGGAGGTGGCGGTGGAGGCGGAGGTGTTGGACCGCAACAGACGTTCACGAGTGTCCAGGTCCAGCCCGATACGCAAACGATCTTCGGCGCGCCTGGTACGACGACGCAGTTGACTGCCGTTCCGCTCGATCAGGACGGTCATCAGATGGGCGGTCTGCCGGCCGCGACCTGGTCCTCGAGCGATACGACCATCGCGACGGTGAACGGCGGTGGTCTTGTAACCTCGGTTGCGCTTGGTGGCCCAGTGTCAATCTCCGCTTCGATCAGCTCGGGCGGAGTCACAAAGAATGGTTCGGGCAGCGTAACTGTCGCTGACATCCCGACGACAGCGAGTGTCACAGCGACGACGAGTCAGCAGTTCAATCCTTCGTCGGTCACCATCAAGGCTGGCGGGTCGGTGACCTGGGTGTTCCAGTCGTTGGCGCACACGGTCACGTTCAACACGCCTTTGCCTGCCGGAACGCCGCCTGACATCGGCACTGCAGGGAGCCCGGTTGCCAGTCAGTCGATCAGCCGGACATTCTCGACAGCCGGGACGTTCAATTACCACTGCTCAATCCACCAGGGGATGACCGGCGTCGTCATCGTCAAGTAAGTCGTACGTCGCGATGCGTTACGAACGGGAGCGCCGTATCGCGGCGCTCCCGTGTTTTGTTGTGGTGATGACTCCTTTACGCAGGTCGCGCGTGCACTAGTCGAGCGTGTGCGGTTTGCCTTTCGTACCTCATGTGAATAAGTTCACAATGCTTCGCGTCAGAGGACCGAAGCAATCCCAGCAACTCTTGCAATAGCTCGGCACTGGAGGCCTCAAGTAATGCGGTTCATCGGACAAGTAGCGCTGATCACTGGCGCATTCGTCCTTGGCGCGTGTGGCGGCGGCTCGAAGAACGCGGCATCGACCTCGGATAGCACGGCAGCGAGTGCGGCGCCGGCGAGTGAGAGCGCCGCGGCACCGGCCGCGACCCCGGCTGCAGGCGGCGCGTCGGCAACATCGGCGGCGGCTGCCCCGATCACCGGTAAGACGTGGGACGTGAAGATGATAGGTGACGACAAGGGCTATCGGTATGAGCCGGCGACCCTCACGATCAAGGAAGGCGACGGCATCAAGTTCACGATGGTGTCCGGCGGCCCGCACGACGTTGCGTTTGACTCGACCACGATCCCAAGCGGAGCGACGGCGCAGCTGATCGCGAACATGCCGAATCAAATGGCGCCCCTGCAGAGCAACTTCCTCATGAATCCCGGCGACACCGAGGTGATTTCGTTCGCCAAAGTGCCGAAGGGAACCTATCCGTTCCATTGCATGCCACACCTCGCACTGGGCATGAAGGGATCGGTCACGGTGCAGTAAGTCGACGTCCAGCCGAGACGTCACTGCAATGCGGGGGCGAGGGTGCCGGTCACTCTCGCCCCCGCATTAATTTGTCCCCTCGACTACCTGCCGTTTCACGCGCATCTCCGCCCCATTCTCATTCTCGGTCTCTCGCGTATGAAGCGAACCCTTGCCGGACTTGCCGTGGGCCTGGCTGCTGTTGCGTGCGCAAGCCAGCACGCACGAGTCCCCGCGGTCCAGCCTGCAGCGCAGGTGACGTCGCCTAACGACAGCCTCCGCCCGGCGCACCCGAGCGCGACGGCTGGCACGCAGCACTGGGACGGGTTTCTCCCGCTGGACCTCGATGCGAAGGGCGAGCGCGTACTGCTCGAGATTCCTCGCGACTCGACGCGCGCGCTCCTTTTCGTGTCGCTCGCGACGGGATTGGGCTCGAATCCGATCGGACTCGACCGGGGCGCCGACGTCGCTGCCTTCGTCGCACGATTCGATCGGGCCGGGAACCACGTGCTGCTGGTGCTCGAGAACTGGAACTATCGCAGTTCATCGCCTAACCAGGACAACGTGCGCAGCGTACACGAGTCGTTTCCGCCGAGCACCGTCGCCGCGCTGCCAATCGTCGACGAGCATTCGGGCGTCCTGATCGTGGATGCGACCCCGCTGGTGTTCCGCGATTGGGCGCACGTTGCGGAAACGCTCGATGCGAACAAGCAAGGCTCGTATGCGCTGGCCCGCGATCGATCGACCATCTTCGTGCCGTACACGAAAGCGTTTCCGGCAAACACGGAAATCGACGCCTCGCTGACGTTCGCGCTGACTAACGGAAAGGCGGGCGACATCGTCTCCGCGATCGTGCCGGATCCCTCGGCAATCACGTTGCGCCAGCACCTGTCGCTGCTCCCGCTTCCGGACAGCGCCTACGAGCCGCGGACGCTCGATCCTCGCGTCGGATATTTCGGCGTCACGTTCAAGGACTACGGCCAGCCCGTTCAGGGTTCTCTCGAGCAGCGGTGGATCGCGCGACACCGCTTGGAGCGCGTCACTCCATCGGACCCGAACAGCCCGATCAAGAATCCGATCGTGTACTACGTCGACCGCGGCATCCCCGAGCCAATCCGCACCGCGGTGAAACAAGGCGTGAGCTGGTGGGCGACGGCATTCGACGCGGCGGGTCTCAAGGGCGCCTTCCGCGTCGAGGATCTACCAGAAGGCGTCGATCCCATGGATGCACGCTACAACGTGGTGCAGTGGGAAAATCGCAACGAGCGCGGATGGTCCATTGGCGGTTCGCTCGGCGATCCGCGCACGGGAGAAATCATCAAGGGGATGGCGCGGCTCGATTCGCACCGCGAGCGCACTGACTACAATCTGTACGCGGGCCTCATGGGCGCCGCGTCATCTGCGGCCGACACGGCGTTCGTATTGGCCCGCGTGCGACAGAAGGCGGCGCACGAGGTCGGGCACACGTTAGGCCTGGCGCACAACTACATCGCATCGACGTACGAGCGGGGATCCGTCATGGATTATCCGCCGCCGCGCGTCCACATGGCGCCCGATGGACGCATCGATATCAGCCAGGCCTATGCCGCTGGTCCGGGCGCGTACGATGTGTGGGCGATCCATTGGGGCTACGGCATTTTCCCGCGCGCCAGCGAAGCGGACTCGCTTCGCGCAATCGTCACCGACGGACTGCGCAAAGGCTACTTGTTCCTTTCGGATGCCGATGCACGTCCGGACTTCGCCTCCGATCCGCGCACCAACTTGTGGGACGACCAGGCCTCTGCATCGAATTTTCTCCACGATCAGATGGCGGTTCGACGCGCCGCAATTGCCGGGTTCGGGTTGCGCAACATCCGACCCGATGAACCGGTCGCGCTGCTGCAAGAACGGTTCGCGCCCGTGTACTTCCTGCATCGCTTTGCGCTCAACTCGTTAGGCAAGACGATCGGCGGCATGGAGTACGCCAACGCGGTGAGTGGCGACGGACAGGCGGAGACGCAACCGATTCCCGCAACGCAGCAGCGAGCGGCCTTGCATCAATTGTTAGGCGCGCTCGCGCCGGCCGAGCTGGCGATCCCCGATACGGTCTTGACCTTGTTGGGACCGCGGCCGTTCTCGTACGAAGAGTCTCAGGAACTGTTCGGCAGTCGCACGCGCCCCGCGTTCGACGAGTTCGGTGCCGCGCGAACCCTGGCGCAAATGATCGTGAGCATTATTCTCGAACCCGAGCGCGCGGCCCGTGTAGTTCGATTCGCGACGTCGGAGTCGAGCCCGCTCACTCTCGAGGAAGTCATTGACTCCCTAACAGGAGCCACGTGGGGCGCGAGGAAGCCGCCGACGCCGAAGCTCGCGGCGCTGCAGCGCGTAGCGCAGCGTGCGGTCGCGGATCAGCTGCTCCTGCTGGCATCCGATCACGATGCCGCGCAAGAAGTGAGGGCAATCGCCGAGCTCGAGATCACGAATCTTCGCGCAACGGCCGAACGTCGCGAGCGCGCCGCCGATTCGTTTGCCGAGCGTGCGCACTGGGCCTCGATCGCCGCAGACTACCGTCGCTGGATCGACCGCCGCGAGCTGCCCACCCCAACCAAGGCTCTCGTTGCGCCCCCTGGTGACCCGTTCGGCGAGCCGTAGCGACTGCTGACGACGGGCGCCACGTGGGCGTCCTTGAAAGAGTCGACGGCCTACGTGGGAGCAATGTCCGAGTCAGGCAGCGTGGAGGAGACGAGAGAAAATCTGGTGACGGAGGCGACGAGTGCCGAAGCAGAGCACACGCAGCCTCTCGTTGCACCGGCGTTGCTCAGGTCAACTCCGCACGCACCAGGCTGGATTCGGCGTCGCGCACGGAACGTCTATCGACGGCCGCTCCTCGTGAGCGCCGTCGGACTGATTGTGTTCGTTGTCGTGCTGCTGGCGGCGGTTATCGCACCGTTACAGGAGCGAAGCGCCATGCGAGCGAGCCTTCCGCTCGTGCGTCCGCGTCCGGACACGATTGAAATCCTGAAGCACATCGCGATGGCTGGGTCCGTCGCACATCGATCGGATTCGACGCTCGCCGCTACCCGGCTCTTGAACGCACGTCCGGAGAGCGTCACTGACACGGCGCGCGGCACCTCGACATCTTCGACGTCTGTACTCGATACAGCAGCTCTCGCCCGGACACATGACTCGGCGGTTGCCGCGTTCACGTCGGCGCGCCGATGGCTGGCGCAGGCGCGCGACGTGGATCGCGACATGGATTCGGCCGATGCGCGGGCGAAATCCGTCGACGCCTTCGGTGCATCCGTTCCGGCCATGCTTGCAGGAGCGGCGGCACTCGGCGGCGTCATCGGATTCGCGTTTGCGCTGGCGCTCGAGCTGCGCGAGCCGCGCGTTGCCGACGGTGACGAAGCCGAGTCGATCGCCGGCGTGCCGGTGTTGGCGTCGATCGGCGAAGCGCCGGCGGCGCCAGCTCGTCGTCGGCGCGCGGACCTGGAGACACCTCCGTTAGTCGACCTCACGTCGGATGCCTATCGGCTGCTGTACGCGCAACTCGCCGACCAGTCGGACAACTTGCCGCTGCTGTCGATCGTGGGAGAGCACGCGGTCACGACTGCCGTCGTCGCCGCGAACCTTGGCGCGGTTGCAGCTCGACAGGTGCGCGATGTGTTGCTTATCGACACCGACGTCGAGCGGCAATCCCTGTCATCGGTAACGCGTCTGCCCGGTACGCCGGGCCTGGTCGACGTCCTTGCCGGCCGACATGATTGGGCCGCGGTAGTGCGAAGCGTGACTGTCGGTCGCGATCGAACGCTCGATGTGCTGCCAAGCGGTGCGTTCGGTGTTCACGAAGCGCTGGACTCGATGATTGCAGATGTGTCTGAACTATTGGAGCACGTTGGACGCCGCTACGACTGCGTGCTGCTGAGCGCACCGATGTCGCGAGCGGGCGAGCTGGGTTTGGCGGCGACGGTGGCCACGCCGGTAGTGGTGGTGCGCGTCGCACGCACACCGGTGAGCTCACTCGGCCGACTAACGGGATTGATTCGGGACCGCGGGGCGCATAGCCGAGGGATCTTAATGTGGAATCGCGGCGAACCGATCCCAGCAGCCGCGCGGCCGGACGATCGCAACTCTTGAAAAATTCACTGGTTGGGCGAATACTGTAGCGGCGCCGGCGCTTGGTTAGCGGCCTGTGACTCACGCTAGGTTAGACTCGTCTAATGTTACAAGCAGGGCGAAGCTGGCTGGCGTTCCGAGCACGCTTCGTCAACGGAGTCAAACCTTTGCTTCTGCGACAGAGTGCTCTGCGCAGAGGCTTCCAATGAAAAGAGCGCCGCTGATGGCGCTCGGGGGAAGACGATGTCTCGGCGCCTTGGTTTCCATTCTTCGGCAATTCGCGCTGCGGGCGTGATGGCTGCGCTGGCGGCTGTTGTTGGTTGTAGTGATCGGTCGGCTGGAGTTACGGGCACGGGCGTGATGCAACCGCAGACTCCGCCGATGCTGCCCTCGCAGAGCCTTGGCATGGTGCAGGTTACGGTGGACGACGCCGGGAACGTCACCACGGTGCCGCTGCAGGGAGCGTCGAGCGATTTGGCGCCCGGAATCGACGGCTCGATTTACGGCTCGCAAGACGTGAACGTGCACGTTTATGCGAAAGCTGCGACGTCGGTTATCAAGGGCAGCACCAAGACCTGGACCATGAACTTCGGTCTGCGTAATCTGCTGGCGTTTCCGATCGGCAGCAATCAAGGCGGATCGACGCCGAGCGACACGACCGGCATCTTCCTGGCGCTGATCAGTGGTCCCACCGTTAGCAAGACGTCGAGCCATTGCCCGGGCAGCTGCGCAGTTTCGACCGTCGGCTACGACGGCACGGGCACGTTTACCGCGCCTAACCAGCGATATCTCTATTGGCGCGAGCGGCTGGCTGTGAAGCAGGCAGTGCCGGGCGCCGACACCGTCAGCGTTCGTCGCCCGTTCACGTGGACGTCGCCGACGCAAGTAACGGCCATGACGTTCGTGTTGATTGTCGGTGCGGACTGGCCGGCTCCTGCGCAGCAGAATTGGAGCGTGTTCTACAATGCTCCGACTGACTCGGCGCCGGATCAGCATGCGAAACCGATCTGGCGGACGGGCAACATGTCGGCGTTCGGCGCCGCCACGGAGGCGTGGTCCAAATCGCAGGGAGTTGATTCGCTCGAGCCGCAGAATGCCAAGGACTACTACTTGTTCCGCCGCGACTCGCTCGCGGCCGCAACGCCGGCGTATTTCGAGGCGCACGTGAAGGTGAGTAGTGGGCAGACCAAGCCGGAAACGGTGTTTGGATTCCTTGATGGTACCAGGATGGCGGCCATCGGAATGACCAATGCCCGGATCGGTTTTGTGAAGTACGCCTTCTTGGCGCCGGGGTTTTTCGGTCACGGACTGCCGCAAGCGAATTTCGTGGACAGCTTGTCGAACGATGCGACCGCCAGCCACACCTATCGTTTGCGCAAGTTCGGAACCGATAGCGTAACTCTCGAAATCGACGGTACGCGGCGCCTTCGCCTGACGTACAGTCAATTGCCTTCGGTGGCGCAGGACTCGGTGGCGTCGTTCACCACGGGACCTGCCGAGTTCTTCGGCGACGGCAGCATTTCAGGCAACCACAACTCGGCTTGGAGCGTCATCACATACGGAATCGGCGTATCTCAGCCGTAATGCTGCTGTGATCGGGGCGTTGATTTCGGAAGCCACCGGGCGATACTTGAGTACAAGCGCCCGGTGGAGTGTCGAGACCCACTGATTTGGACACGGTCAATTCTTCGGTTTGCGAGAGACCATGACACTGCCTGCACACGCATCGCTGGAGTCGACGCCGAGTAGCAGACGGCCGTGGGCAGCGCCGCAACTGACGGCGCACGCATCCATGAGTGTGCTAACGCAGAGCGTGTTGGGCGTGTCGGATGTGATGCTGCTGTTGCAGGGTATCGGCGGCTCGACGGGCGGCGTCGGCGGCGGCGGCGTAGGTCCCTCAGGTACCAGCGCCGGTCAGCCAGTGACGGCGCAGGGCGGCGCCTCCGGTCCGCCGCGACACTGATCGCTACGCACTGAGCTCCAATGGCGGCGATGGAATTTGCGGGCGGGGGCGCACCACAGGTGGGCGCCCCCGTTCGTGCATCCGGTGATGGCCGGGAGACGCACTGGCGTTGCGGCCTCGTCGAGGGCACAACCGCCGGCGCTGCGTCCCGCCTGGTCGATGCCGAGTATCGCGCGGAGCTCCGGCTTGCCGGCGGCCGGCTGATGCGCGGTCCGGGCTACGCCGCCGCGCCTCGCCTAACCAGACAGCGGTTGGCCCGTGTCGGAGCAATGCTCAAGCTGCGGCAGCATGCTCGGTATCATCTGCACGCCGCGGGCGTCGTTGCGCCCGATGGTGCCGCGTGGCTGCTGATGGGAGAAACGGGCTCCGGGAAGTCGACGCTCGCGTACGCGCTCGCCCGCGGTGGATGGCGCGTGTTAGGCGAAGATGGTGTCGTCCTCGAGCACACGGCGAGCGGAATGATCGCGCACGGCTGGCGCGATCCACTGCGTGTGAGCATCGAGCTGGCAGAATGGTTTCCGGAGCTGCGACGACACGACCATCTCGTCGATTGGCAAGACGCACGGCATCGCGTGGACGTGGACGCCACTTTTGTTAAGCGCGCGGCAATTGCGGGCCTCATCGCCGTGGAGCGGAGCCCGCACGACTCGATGTCCCCGCTTTCGTCGACGCGCGCGCTCACGATGCTCGTGCGCCAGGCGACGTTTCTGATGCTGACCGATCATCATGCCGCGGCCCACCTCGAGACGCTGCGCGAGTTGGTGGAGGCGGTACCCTGCTTTACCCTGCGCCATACGCCTGCCCAACTGGCGTGCGTGCACAGCACCATCATGGCGGCGGCCCGGTGATGCGATATCGCATCGTGTCGGACGCGCTCTCTGCTTCCCTGAGCGACGGCGCAGTACTGCTGAATCTTTATACGAAGCGCTATTTCTCGCTCAACGAGACGGGGTCGCGAATCTGGTCGCTACTGCAACTGCAACCGACCGAGGAGGAAATCGTCCAAGCATTGGTACGGGAATACGATGTCGAGGTGCCAGAAGCCACGCGAGCGGTGCATCAGTTGCTCGACGACCTGGTTGCCGAGCGACTCGTTGAAGCGACATCTGCATGAGGTGCGCGGTGCGTCCAGCCAGCTGTGTAGCGATTGCATGCATCGCGATGCTCACTGCCTGCTCGAGCACGTCGACAGCCCCCGGCATTCACAGTGTGCCGACTTTCGTGTACGTGTCAGATGCGACAGGGCCGTCGCAACTCTTTCTGTTTCGCAGCGACAGCTCGATTCAGATCACCAACGACGGCGGCAACGACACGGATCCTCGGAGTGCCGCGGGCATGCTCGTCTTCACCTCCGATCGCGACGGAAATCGAGAGGTCTACATCTCCGATACCCTCGGCGCAACGCAGCATCGGGTGACGAACAGCGCGGCAAACGATTTCGAGCCGGCGCTGAGGCCTGCGGGCGATCTCATTGCGTTCACGAGCGATCGCAGCGGGCTGCCACGTATCTGGATCGTACCGGCGCCGGCGTTGTCGGACACCGGATTCTCGACAGCGACCGCGCTCGCCACCGGCACTGACGCAAGTGTGCCCGAGCAATCTCCGGTCTGGAGTCCCGACGGATCTCAATTGGCGTTCACCTCGACCCGAACCGGTACACCGCAGGTATTCGTGGTTCCCGCGGCGGGTGGTGCTGCAGCGCAAGTGAGCCACGAGGCGGGCGGCGCGTTTTCTCCCGTCTGGTCAGCGGATGGCAAGTCGATCATCTACCAGTCCGGAAGCGGCGTGCCCACGATTCAGCGCGTCGACATCAGTTCCGGTGCGACGACGCAGCTGGCCAGCGACTCGCTCGGCATCGGCGAGCCGACGTGCAATGCGAAGTTGTGCCTTGGCGTTACCAACCCATCCGATACGTCGGGCGCGATCGTCTCCTTCACGATGTCGTCCACGAAAACGACGGTGGTGCTCAGCCGTACCGCCAACGAGCGACAGCCCGCGCTTCTCGTTGCTCCGTGACGCGCGCGGGGCATACATTGCACGGGTGAGCCGCGCACGACGACTTTTCGAACGACGCACCTGACGTGTGGTCGCCGGATCTGTTGGTCGTGGAACGGCTTCACGTGTTGCAGCTCCTCATCTGGGGCGCATCGAGTTTCCTGCTCGGTGCGGGAGTGATCGTGGCGCTGCGCGTGCAACGGGCGCGCGCCCCGCTTGCGGTCTGGTTCGCCGGCACGATGGCGGTGTGGGGAGTGGCGGAGTGTGGGTTTGCGTTGGTGCGGCTGCGCGGCCTTGCGGAGCGCGACTTCGCGAGCGCGCTGCGCCTCACGGCGCAGGTCCGGCTGGCGACGATCGGCGACGCATGGCTCGTGGCTGTGGCGGCCGTGGTGATCTGGGTGGGGGTCGCGCTGGTGAAGCGGCTGGATCTCACCGGTATCGGCATGGCGCTCGTTGCTCACGGGGGCGTGCTGTTCGTGCTCGACCGTCTCTTCCTGGCTCGCCTCGCGACTGGCGCCTAACGCAAACCGGCAGGATGGCTTTCGATGGCTGAAGCGATTCTCGACCTGCGCGGTGCGCCGCGCGCGGCGGCGTACGCCCAAGTCGATGCGCATCTCGATGCGGTGCTCGAGGGCATTGCGGATCGCGTGGCCATCATGTCGACGATGTCGGCCGTGCTGCATCACGCGTTCGGCTTCCTGTGGACCGGATTCTATCAGGTCGCCGTGCCGGGACGCCAGCTCGTCGTCGGTCCGTACCAGGGAACGCTCGGCTGCCTAACGATAGAGTTCGGACGCGGCGTGTGCGGGCGCGCGGCCGAGACGGGCCGCACGATCGTCGTGCCCGACGTGCAGGAATTCCCCGACCACATCGTGTGCGATGCGCGCGCGCAGTCCGAAATCGTGGTGCCGGTATTCGGTCCCGGTATCGAATTGATCGCCGTGCTCGACATCGATTCGGAGACGAAAGACACCTTCGGCGATGAGGACGCGGCGGGACTCGAGATGCTGGTGCGGCGATTCGCCAGACTGAAGACGGGCTACTCGGATCGCATCAACCACGCGCTCGCGTTCGCGGCCAAGCACCACGATCAACAGGTGCGGCGCGGGACGCGTCTGCCGTACCTCACGGCCGCGCCTAACGTAGCTGTGATCCTGTCGCGCTATGGCCGCGATGACGACACCGTCGTGGCCGGCGTGCTCCGCGACGTCGTGCAGGACTACGTGCGCGACGGGGCGGCCGAGGACGTGCTGAACGCGCGCGTCGGCGAGAAGTTCGGGGCGGCCGTGCTCGGCGCGCTGTCGAATGTCGTCGAACGGCGAAACGACGATGAATACGTGGAGCTGTCGTCGGATGAACGGCGGGCCGATCTCCTCGACCGGATCGGCGGAGCGGACGAGCGCGGGAAGTGGGTGATCGCGGCGGTGATGCTGCACGCCGCGGGCACGCTCCTGGCCGATCTGAGTCGGACGAGTTTTCCCGACGACGTCGTGTCGCAGGCGAACGCGCTGGCCGGGGGAGACGGCGCCCTTCCGTGGTTCCACAACGTCTACATTCGTCTCGTCCAGACCGGATTCGAGGCGCCGATCATGGACGAGCTCGGCGCGATGATCGCGACGTTAGGCAAGCGGAGTCCGCGCCTGCCCAGGGGCGCGCCGCCGCTCAGGTAGACGCCGCGACCGACGGTGGCTGTAACGCGGCGTCCTTCGGCGCCGGATACGTGCGCGCCACGTAGTCCTCGAGAATGGACAGGAATTCCGCAACGATGCGATCGCCTTTGAGCGTGACGGCGAGCTTTCCGTCCACGTACACCGGCGCCTTCGGCTCTTCGAACGTGCCGGGCAGCGAGATGCCGATGTTCGCGTGCTTCGACTCGCCCGGTCCGTTGACGACGCATCCCATGACGGCGACGCGCATTTCTTCGACGCCGGGATGCCGTGTGCGCCACACCGGCATCTGCTCGCGCAAATACGTCTGAATGTCCTCGGCCATGTGCTGAAAGAATGTGGACGTCGTGCGTCCGCACCCCGGGCACGCCGAAACCTGCGGCGTGAACGTGCGCAAGCCGAGGGACTGAAGGATTTGTTGGGCGATGAGCACCTCTTCGGTGCGGTCGCCGCCGGGACGCGGCGTGAGCGACACACGGATCGTGTCGCCGATACCTTCGCCCAACAGGATCGAAAGCGCGGCCGTGCTCACGACCGTGCCTTTCATGCCGAGGCCCGCTTCCGTAAGGCCAAGGTGCAGCGGATAGTCGCAGCGCCGGGCCAGCAGTCGATAGACATCGACGAGATCGCGCACGCCGGACACTTTCGCGGAGAGAATGATCCGGTCGTGGCCGAGCCCCGTCTCCTCGGCGAGCTGAGCAGAGCGCAGCGCGCTTTCGAGCATCGCGTCGATGTACACATCACGGGCATCGCGCGGCACGGCGCTCCGCGCGTTCTCATCCATGAGCGCTGTCAGGAGGTCCTGGTCGAGCGATCCCCAGTTGACGCCGATGCGGACGGGCTTGTCGTTCGCGACGGCGATCTGCACTATCGTACGGAAATTCTCGTCGCGTCGTTTGCCGCCCACATTTCCGGGGTTGATCCGATATTTGGCGAGCGAACGGGCGCAGGCCGGATAGCGATCGAGGAGCAGATGTCCGTTGTAGTGAAAGTCGCCAATGATCGGAGCCTGGACGCCGGCGTCTGCTACCCGGTGAACGATCTCCTCGACCGCGGCGGCTGCTTCCGGTGTGTTGACCGTGATGCGCACGAGCTCGGACCCGGCGCGCGCAAGCGCGATGACCTGTGCCGCGGTACTTTCGGCGTCCGCGGTGTCGGTGTTGGTCATGGACTGCACCACCACCGGATGGGAGCTTCCAACCGGGATGCCGCCCACTACCGTGGTGACGGTGTGCCGGCGAGTCGCGAAGGTCATGCGCGAAACCTAACGGGACCGATGTGCGAAAGGATGCGGCCGCCGCGGGCGACGCGGCCCCGGCTCCGACGCTGGAACTCTACTCTACTGGAGCTGCCACATGGTTGACGACATGGAACAACCGCCGAGGGCGTACAACACGGAAGACATGGCGGCACAGGACCCGGCACCGAAGAAGCGTCGCCGGCTCAAGTGGAAACGATACGTCGCCATGGTATTTCTGATTCCGATTTTGTTGTTCGTGCTGTACGGATGGTCGACGTTGACGTTTTCGTACGGACACGGCGAGCGATCGGGTTACGTGCAGAAGTTTGCGAAAGAGGGATGGGTGTGTAAGACGTGGGAGGGAGAGTTGGCCATGGCGAACCTGCCTGGGACCATGCCGCAGATTTTCCATTTTACGGTGCGCGACGCAGCCGTGGCGAAGCAGATCGAGCAGAACATGGGGAAGCGTGTCGCGCTCACGTTCGAGGAGCACCGCGGTGTGCCGACATCGTGTTTCGGCGACACCGAGTTTTACGTGACGTCGGCCAGCGTTGGCCAATGACTGACGGCCACGCGAAACGGGGGGCGCCGAACGGTGTCCTCCGTTTTTCATGCTCCTGGCGTGGGGCAGCGGCTATGCGAGCGCCAGCCGCGCGCCCACGATCTGCTCGCGTAGTGCGTTAGGCCCAGTGCCGCCTTCGACGTCGCGTCGTTCCACCGACGCCGCCGGGGAGAGCGCATCGAAGACATCGCCGGCGAACAGCGCATGCGCGGCGAGAAACGATTTGAGCGGCAGGCTGTGGAGCTCGACACCGCGCTCGTCGCTCTCGCGCACGAGTCGGCCGACGCTCGCGTGCGCCTCACGAAAGGTCGCGCCCTTGCGCACGAGATAGTCGGCGAGGTCGGTGGCCATCATGGCGCTCGACAGTGCGGCATGCATGCGATCGGCCCGGAACGTGATCTCGGCCAGTGCGCCGGCAACGGCCGGCAGTACGAGACGCATGGTGTCGACCGCATCGAAGAGTGCGTGTTTGTCGTCCTGCAGATCTTTGTTGTATCCGCTCGGCAGTCCTTTCAGCGTGGCGAGCAAGGCTGTGAGATCGCCGAGGACGCGGGCGCTCGAGCCGCGTGCGAGCTCGAGCGCATCCGGGTTGCGCTTCTGCGGCATCATGCTCGAGCCGGTGGTGAACGCGTCGCCGAATTGAACGAACGAGAATTCGGAGCTGCCGTAGAGTACGAGGTCTTCGGCGAGCCGCGAGAGATGTGTGCCGAGCAGCGCGATCGTGAACATCAGCTCGGCGACGAAATCGCGATCGCTCACGGCGTCGACGCTGTTCCGGCTCAAGCGGTCGAAGCCGAGGCTGCCCTGCAACAGGACGCGCGAAATCGGATAGGCGCATCCGGCGACGGCGCCTGCGCCTAACGGAAGACTCGCGGTGGCGCGGGCGGTCTGCGCCAGGCGGGTGCGATCGCGGTCGAGCGGCCAGAAGTGCGCCAGCATCCAGTGTGCGGCCGCAATCGGTTGGGCGCGCTGCATGTGCGTGTACGCGGGCATGAGCGTGCCGTCGCGCTCCAGCGATTCGGCGTGGCCGAGTATCACGCGCTGGAGCTCGCGGATGTGGACATCGAGCTCCGCGCATGCGTCCATCGTCCAGAGGCGCGTGGCGGTCGCGACCTGGTCGTTGCGGCTGCGACCGGTGTGGAGCTTCGAGGCGAGCTCGCCCACTTCCTCGTGCAACAGCCGGTCGATCATTGTATGCACGTCTTCATCGGATGCGACCGGCGTCGCGCCGGCGCGCAAGCGGGCCGCGACCGCGTCAAGGCCGCGCTCGAGGCGCTGGCTTTCCTGCACCGTTAGGACGCCGGCGCTCCACAGGGCGACTGCCCAGGCCTTGGACAGACGCACATCGAAGGGCCACAGGCGGAAGTCGACGCCGATGGAACGGTTGAGCGCGTCGAGGGCCGGTGCGGTGTCGCCGCCGAAGCGTCCGCCCCAGAGTTTGTGTGCGGTGGCGTCGGCGCCGACGAGCTTGAGCGACGTCACGCGATGGCGAGCGCTTCGGGCGCTCCCTCGGCGGCGGGTGCGTTGTCGATGGCGGCGTCGTCCAGCTCGCGGTCCTTGAGCGCTCGCACGCGCTGGGAGAGTCCGTAGAGTCGGATGAAGCCGGCGGCATCGCTCTGCTGGTAGACGTCGTCTTCGCCGAAGGTCACGAAGCGTTCGTCGTAGAGCGCGTGCTCGCTGGCGCGACCGGCAACGGTGACGGTGCCCTTGAACAGACGCAGCGTGATGCTGCCGGTGATGCGCTGCTGCGTGGTGTTCACGAATGCATCGTATGCTTCGCGCTCGGTGGTCCACCACCGGCCCTCGTATACGAGATCGGCATAGCGGGGTGCGATGACGTCTTTCGCGGCGAGTGTGCGGCGATCGAGCACGAGCTGCTCGAGCTCGGAGTGCGCGGTGTGGAGCAGGGTGCCGCCCGGAGTCTCATAGACGCCGCGTGACTTCATGCCCACGAGACGATCCTCGACCAGGTCGATGCGGCCGACGCCGTGGCGTCCGCCAATGGTGTTGAGCGTCTCGATAATGGCCACCGGCGACAGGGACTGGCCGTTGACCGACACGGGCGTGCCGGCCACGAAGCCGATGACGACGTCTTCGGGTACGTTAGGCGCGGATGCCGGATTGGCGGTGAGCAGGAACAAGTCGTCGGGCGGAACGGACGCCGGGTTTTCGAGCACGCCGCCTTCGTGGGACAGGTGCCAGAGGTTGCGGTCGCGCGAGTAGATCTTGTCGCGTGTTGCGGTGACCGGCACGTGGTGGGCTGCGGCGTAGGCGATGGCGTCCTCGCGGCTGCGGATATTCCATTCGCGCCACGGCGCGATGACGGGCAGGTCGGGCGCGAAGGCCGCATAGGTGAGCTCGAAGCGGACCTGGTCGTTGCCCTTGCCGGTGCATCCGTGGGCGAGGGCGTCGGCGTTCACAGCTCGCGCGACTTCCACTTGGCGCTTGGCGATGAGCGGGCGCGCCATGGACGTGCCGAGGAGGTATTTGCGTCCATAGACGGCGCCGGCGCGGAGTGTCGGCCACACGTATTCGGTGACGAATTCGTGTCGCAGGTCTTCCACGTAGCACTCGGCGGCGCCGGAGGCGATGGCTTTCTCGCGGACGCCGGAGAGCTCCTGGCCCTGTCCGATGTCGGCGGCGACGCAGACGACGCGTGCGCCGTAGTGCTCGCGCAGCCAGGGGACAATGATCGAGGTGTCGAGTCCACCCGAGTAAGCGAGGGCGATCGTGCGAATCATGACGGCTCCGGCGGTCAGGATAAATATGCTGTGGCTATGCATATTTACTCTCACGACCCGGGGGCGTCAAGGCATTTGATTGGCGCGATACATCCAGCGGATGCGGATCAGGCTTCGGCGAGGCTCTTGAGCCGGCGGATGACTTTTTCGCGGGCGGTTGCGGAGCGGCAGATGATGAGGACGGTGTCCTCGCCGCCGATGGTGCCGATGATCTCGGGCCATTCTTCGGCGTCGAGGGCTTCGCTGATCGGTTGGGCGCCGCTTCTCAGCGTGTGGAGCACAATGAGCTCGCCGACGCCGTCGATGTGGGTGAAGAAATGGGGGAGGAGCGCATCGAGGCGCGGGGAGTCGTCTTCGGCGGCGGTGGCGACTGCGTAGCGCGCACCGCCATCGGGTAAGGGGACTCGCGCGATGCGGAGCTCGCGGAGATCGCGCGAGAGCGTGGACTGGGTGACGTCCCAGCCGCGATGCAGGAGGAGCTTTCGCAGCTCTTCCTGGCTCTCCACCGGGCGTCCGTCGATGAGCTCGCGGATCGTGGCTTGTCGGTCGCGCTTGTTGGCCATGCCGGAGGATACAGCCGACCGGGCCGTGGCGGCCAGGCTTCGGGCGATCTTCTCCAGGCGCGCGGCGGCATTGACAGCACGCGGATGCGTGTTTATGCATAGCTTGTGCATAAAGTCTCTGTGGGTGTCCTGGGCGCGAGCGGGTACGCGGGGCGCGAGTTGTGTGCGCTTCTCGGGCGGCATCCGTGCGCCGAGTTGGTGTTCGCGAGCGCGAACGAGCAGCGCGGGTCGACGGCGCGGTGTGGAACGCAGCTGGTGACCTTTCTGGCGCACGACGACGCGCCGTTGGACCGGGCGCAGCTGATCTTCAGCGCGCTGCCGCACGGCGCATCTCGGCGCTGGGTGGAAGCGGCGCAAGCGGCCGGGGCGAAGGTGGTGGATCTGTCGGCGGATCTGCGCCCGGGCAGCGCGGGCGGCGCGATGACGGTGCCGTACGGCCTAACGGAGCTGGCGCGCGATCAGGTGCGGGCGGCGCAGGTGGTCGCCAACCCGGGCTGCTATGCCACCGCCGTGCTGCTCGGCGTGTTGCCGCTGCTGGTGCGGGGGCTCATCGCGCCGGGCGGCTGCGTGAGCGTGGCGGCGGCGAGCGGCGTGACGGGCGCGGGCATCACGCCGCGCCAGGACCTGATGTTCGCCGAAGTGAACGGCGACTACCGCCCCTATGCGTTAGGCAACACGCACCGGCATCTGGCCGAGATGCGCGCCGTGATGCGGGCGCTGGGCTGCGACGCCGACCTGGTGTTCACACCGCACCTCTTACCGGTATCGCGCGGGATTCTGGCGACCATCACCGTGCCGTTAGCCGAGTCGCTGTCGAATCCGCTCGACCTGTGGCGGGCGCAATTCGCCGGCGAGCCGTTCGTGGACATCACGGATGCGGTGCCGGCGCTGCGCGACGTAGTGCATCGAAACGTCGCCAGCATCACGGTGCATCCGGCGGCGGATGTGCGTCGTCCCACGCTGATCGTCGTGGCGGCCATCGACAATCTGGTGAAGGGTGCGGCCGGGCAGGCGCTGCAGAACGGGAATCTGCTGGCGGGGCTCGACGAAGCGATGGGGTTGCCGGCGTGATGCGCGTGATCAAGTTCGGCGGCCGTGCACAGGACGATGCGCGGCTGCCGGCGGCGGTGCATGCGGCGTGGTTCGCGGGTCCCGGTGCGATGTGCATCGTGCACGGCGGCGGCGATCAGGTGTCGGCGCTGCAGCGCGCGCTCGGCGCGCCGGCGGCGTTCGTGCGCGGCCGGCGCGTGACGCGCGAGGCGGACATCCAGATCATTCGGATGGCGCTGTCGGGCGGGGTGAACAAGGATCTCGTCGCCCGCCTAACGGCGGCGGCGGTGCCGGCGATCGGCATGTCGGGCGAGGATGCGGGGTTGTTAGGCGCGCGGCGCATTGCCGGCGCGGAGCTCGGGCACGTGGGCGAGCCGGCATGGGTGGACGCCGCGGTGCTGCGCCATCTGCTCGCGGGGGCGTATCTGCCCGTCGTGTCGCCGTTGGCGCGCGATCTCGACGCGCGCCCGGGTGCAGCCGGCGCGCTCAACGTGAACGGCGATGATGCGGCGGCGGCAATCGCCGTGGCGCTCGAAGCCGACGAGTTGCTGTTCGTGTCCGATGTGCCCGGTGTGCGGGCGAACGGCATGGTAGTGCCGCAGCTCGATGCCGATGAGGCGGCGGCGGCGATTTCCGATGGGACCGCGACCGGCGGTATGGTCGCGAAACTCAGCGCCGGGCTCGCGGCGGTCGAACGCGGTGTGTCGCGCGTTCGCATCGGCGATCTCGATGCGCTTCTCGATCCGGCGCGAGGTACGGTGCTCGCGCCAACACGGAGCCTGGTGTGACCGCACTTCCCCTCTCTGCTCAGAGCTTGACGCCGGAGGCAGTTCCGGCGGTCGTGCCCGAGGCGTTGCTCGGGCTGTACAAGCGTCCGCCCATGGAGCTCGTGCGCGGTTCGGGCGTACGCGTCTTCGACGCGGATGATCGCTCGTACCTCGACTTCACGAGCGGCATCGGCGTCAACGCGTTAGGCTATGGCGACGACGGCATCGCGCAGACGATGGTCGAGGCGGCGGGCACCGGGCTGCTGCACACGTCGAATCTCTTTCACACGCGGCCGGCGGCGCGTCTGGCGGCGGAGCTGGTGCGCTTGTCGTCGCTGGATCGCGCGTTCTTCTGCAATTCGGGAGCTGAGGCGAACGAGGGCGCCTTCAAGTTTGCGCGTCGTTGGGCGCGCGAGGTTGGCGGTGCGGCGAAGCACGAAATTCTGGCGCTGCGGGGGGCGTTTCACGGCCGGCTCTTCGCGACGCTCGCGGCCACCGACCGGCCGAAGTATCGCGCGCCGTTCCGTCCGTTAGCCGGCGGTGTGTCGGTGGTGGAGCGCGATCTCAAGACGCTCGAGACGGTGTTGGATGGCGAGCGTGTGGCGGCGCTGGTGCTCGAGGTCGTGCAGGGCGAGGGCGGTGTCCGGGTGCTCGACGCCGGCTATCTGCGCGAGGTACGCGCGTTGACGCGCGCGCGTCGCGTGGCGCTCGTGTGCGACGAGATTCAATGCGGGTTGGGCCGGACGGGATGGATGTTCGCATATCAGCGCGCCGGCATCGTGCCGGATCTCGTGACGCTGGCCAAACCGCTGGCCGGCGGGCTGCCGATGGGCGCGGTGCTGATGACATCGGAGGTCGCGGGGGCGATCCGGCCGGGCGATCACGGGACGACGTTCGGCGGCGGCCCGTTCGTCGCGTCGGTGGCGCTGCACGTGCTGGAGCGGTTGACCGATCCCGACCTGCTGTCGCACGTGACGGAGACCGGCACCTGGTTAGGCGGGGAGCTCGCGGCACTGGCCGCGCGGTGCGGTCGTGTGCGCGCGGTGCGCGGCATCGGATTCATGTGGGGCCTGGACGTGATGCGGCCGGCGGCGGAGACGGTGCATGCCGCGCTCGAGGCGGGATTGCTCGTGTGTTCCGCCGGCGAATTCACCGTGCGGCTGCTCCCGCCGCTCGTCGCGACGCGGGCGGAGCTCGAGGAGGGCTTGTCGATCCTCGAGTCGGCGTTGCAATGAGCGACATGTATCACGTGCGGGCCGCAGGCGTGGCCGATGTGTCGGGGATTGCGGCGTTGGTCAACGGGTACGCGGCACAGGCGGTGATGCTGCCGAGGACCGCGGAGTCGATCGCACTGGCGCTGGATGATTTCGTCGTCGCCGCCGATAGCCGCGGTCGCGTCGTGGCCTGCGGCGCGCTCAAGCAGTACTCGCCTTCGTTAGGCGAGGTCGCGTCGGTGGCTGTCTCGCCGGAGGCGCACGGGCGCGGTGTCGGCCGCGCGATCGTCGCGGCGGTGGAGCGGCTGGCGCGGATTCGGGGCGTCGAGGAGGTCTTCGCGCTCACGCTCACGCCCACCTTCTTCGAGGCGGTAGGGTACGGCGTGGATGATCGCGCCCGGTACCCGGAGAAGCTGCAGCGCGACTGCGCGGCGTGTGCGCGTCGTGCCGGGTGCAAAGAAATCTGCGTCTCGCGGACGCTGGCGGCTGAGGTCATCGACGCAGCGGCGTGAGACGCCGGTACGCTTCAGCTCGCCGGCGGTGCAGCCAGGGTCCAGATCGAGGGCGTCTTCCCGGCGCGCCGCTCCGGCTCGCCGGTGACGCGTGCGCCCCCTCGCGTGTCTAACGGACAAGGTCGAGCCGCCGATGCAGCGGAGGCGCGCAACTTGCCGCCGAGGGCAGGCGGCTTGTGACCTGAGCGCCGCCGCTCGTGTATCAGACATCGAGCTCGACTCAACCGGAGCATCCACGTGAACACATCGTCGCCAGCGCTCGCTGTGATCGTTGCCCTCATCATGATCGCGCCCGTGTCGCATGGACAGATCTCGAGTCCGCTTGGATTCGGAGTGGTGGGTGGCACCACATCTCCGTCAGGACCGCTCAGAGATGTCGCGACCTCCGGTTGGCATGCCGGCGCGTTTCTCGAGCTCAAGCTGCCCGTGATACCGATCGGCTTTCGCTTGGAGGGCACGTATCATCAGTTGGGCAGCAAGCACATCCTCGGCACGGATGACAGTCCACGAGTGCTTGCCGGCACCGTGGATGCGACATACACGCTGCTTCCGCTGCCGATCATCAAACCGTATCTGATCGCCGGGGTCGGGCAATACAACGTGCGATCGTTTCGGGATCCGGTCCCGATCGACTGCGCTGCTGAGCCCTGCGAGGTGACCCGGAGTGCGTTCGGCGTGAACGCCGGCGCGGGCGTTCGCGTGGAGCTGGCCGGTTTCGCGGCGTTCGTCGAGGCGAGGTGGCACGACGCGTACACCAGCGGAAAGCACGCGCAGATGGTACCCATTAGCGTCGGCCTTCGCTTCTAGCGGGGCGCGCGACTTGCGCGGCGCGGCTTCGCTGGTGAGGGTTGGAGACGCAGCGGTGCGACCGGGGCGACGACAAACGGTCGCGATGCACAAGCATTTTCAAGGGGGCGTTGCATGAGACGCATGGTGTGGAGTGTGATCGCGGCCGTTACGTCACTCGCGTTCGCCGTGCCGGCATCGGCGCAGTTGGCGTCGAGTCCTGCTCGATTCGGGATCGTGGGCGGTGGCACCTTTCCGCTCGGCACTCTGTCCAATGCGTCCGCGAGCGGTTGGCATGCGGGTGCGTTCGTGGATCTCGGACTTCCGTTGGTGCCGCTCGGGTTCCGGGTGGAAGGCGTGTGGCATCAGTTAGGCACGAAGACGACTACCATCGCCACCCCTGATGGGCTGGGGACGTCGTCGGAGAAGGCGCGTGTGGTCGCCGTGACGCTGAATGCGACGTATGCCTTCGGGCCGCAGCCGGTGATCAAACCATACGTCATCGGCGGTGTGGGTGGATACAACGTGAAGTTCGAGCCAGCCGGCGCCGACTCGTTTTCCGAGACGCGCTTCGGCATCAACCTTGGAGCCGGCTTGCGCGTGCAGCTCACGGGATTCTCGACGTTCGCCGAGATTCGCTGGCACGACATCTTCACGACCGGGAGCAGCGTGCAGATGCTGCCCGTCAGCGTCGGCGTCACGTTCTAACGGAAGTTCGTATGGGCCGGGACGGACCGCGCCCAGGCAGCGCACTGGCGGCGCTGGACGAGGCGCGGTTCGGGCCCGGCCGGACCTTGAACCTGCGGGCGGTGCTGCCGACGCCGAGCCAGGCGACAGCGCGCGCGGAGTCGTGGCTCAGGCAGAAGCAGGTGGAGCGCGCCGGGGAAGTGTTGGTGATCACGGGGCGCGGGAACCGGAGCGTCGCCGGGGTGTCGGTGGTGCGACAGGCAATTCTCGCGCTGTTGCGCACCCTGCGTCGGCGCGGCGTGGTGGACGCGGTGCGCGAGCACACGCCCGGTTCGTTCGTGGTCGCGTTGGCGCCGCTCTCATCGCTGCGATCGGCGCCGGCTCGGCGAAAGGATCCCGCACCGGAGCTCGCGACAGATCCCCGAGTGCTGTCGGGCCTCACGCGCGAGACGCGAAAGCTCCTTCGCTCGGTGGCGCTGCGCTCGCTGGAAGCGCTCGGCGTGCGAGATCCGGACGTGTTTGTCGAGCGGGAGATGGTGGCGCAGCTCTCGCATCTCGGCGCGACGGTGCGCGCGGGGCCGATGCGAGAAGAGCGACTGAGAAACGCGCTGGAAGTGCTGCTCGACGAAATGGAACATCGTTAGCCCGACTATGGCTGGCGCGTGGCGGTGGTTAAGTTCCGCCGTCCACGCGGCACTGCGATGATCCCTGCCCTGCGCGAGCGTTCGTGACCGGTTTCCTGCAATTCGCGCTGATCACGTTTACGTCGGTGCTGTTCATCGTCGATCCGATCGCGGTGATCCCGACGTATTTGGTGATCACGCGGAATGAGACGCCGGCGCAGCGCCGCACGACGGCAAGGCGCGCGACGATCGCGGCGGCCCTGCTCATGATCGTGTTTGGCATTGCGGGCCGTCTCATTTTTCGGCTGTTCGGCATCACGCTTCCGGCGTTTCGCATCGCGGGCGGACTCATTCTGTGGTACGTGGCGATGGACATGCTGCGCGGACAACGCAGCACGCAGGAGAGCCGCGCCGAAATCGAGGAGGGGGCCGAGAAGGAAGACGTCGCGCTGACGCCGCTGGCGATGCCGATGCTGGCGGGACCGGGCGCGATCTCCACGGTGATGGTTCTCTCGAGCCAAGCGCGGACGGTTGCGGAAGCGGTGGTGGTGTACGGGTCCGTCGTGCTGACCGCGGCGCTTTCCTGGGCCGCGCTTCGGTTAGGCGAGCGCCTGGTGGTCGGGCTCGGACAGACGGGCATCCGCGTCATGACGCGCATCATGGGCCTGTTGCTGGCTGCGGTCGCGGTGCAGTTCGTGGTGACGGGGGCGCGCGACGCATTTCTGAGCCACGGTTAGTCATCGCGGCTCGCGGCTCGCGGGACAGGGCGGGGGGCGGGCGCAGGACACTTGCCAACGCCCGCGCCCATGGGCAACGTTCCGCGCGCAACATGCGTAGGCGATCGAAGGCATTCGGCGGCATCCTCTCTGCACTCCAACATCATGCGTGTTCATCTAAAGGTCGCATTGGCGGCGTTCGCTGTCGTTGTCCGTGTCGGCGGCGTCTACGGACAACAGACATCGCTGCCGGGCTACACGCCGGCGGAGGCGCAGCGGGAGCGAGCGCTGGAAGCGAGTACCACGCCGCGTCCGGACAGCGCGCAGGCGCGCGCCGATTCGCGCACACTGTCGAGCGATGTGCACGTGGCCGGCACGCCGGCGCAGGCGCGGACACGCGATTTCGTGATCGACGCGATGAAGCGCTGGGGACTCGAGACCAACGTGCGCGCCTACGACGTCTGGATGCCGCACACCACGCTCATGGAAGCGTGGCGCATCGCGCCGGATACGCTGCCGCTGAGGTTGGCGGAAGGGCCGGTGCCTGAGGACACCACGTCGTGGACGGTGAAGGAGCCGGTGATCGCCAACGGCTACAGCGGGACCGGCGACGTCTCGGCCCAGGTGGTGTACGTGAACTACGGGTTGATCGAGGACTACGCGCAGCTCGATTCGTTAGGCGTGTCGGTGAAGGGCAAGATCGCCATCGCGCGCTACGGCCGCTCGTACCGCGGCATCAAGGCGCGCGAGGCGGAGAAGCATGGCGCGATCGGACTGATCATCTACAGCGATCCTGCGGACGACGGCTACGCGCGCGGGGACGTCTATCCGTTGGGCCCGATGCGGAATCCCAACGGGGTGCAGCGGGGGAGCATTCTGAATCCAGATGGTGATCCGACCACGCCGGGATACGCGAGCAAACCGGGCGTGCACCGTGTCCCCCTCGACTCGATCGAGATCTCGCACATTCCGGTCATTCCGATGTCGTACGGCAACGCGGCCAAGCTGCTCGAGGGACTGCGCGGCCACGAGATCCCGCAGGGCTGGCAAGGAGGGTTGCCGTTCCGCTATCACGCTGGACCGGGGCCGGTGGCCGCGCGTCTCATCGTGCGCAGCGACACGGCGACGGCGGCGATCAAAACGATTTGGGACACGTTCGGCATCGTGCGCGGCAGCGAGTTTCCCGATGAAATCGTGATGATCGGCGGCCACCGCGACGCGTGGGGGCCGGGCGCCGCGGACAACGTCAGCGGAACCGTGAGTGTGATGGAGGCGGCGCGCGCGGTGGCCGAGGCAGTGCGTGCAGGCTACAAGCCGAAGCGCACGATCGTGTTCGCGACGTGGGATGCGGAAGAATGGGGTCTGTTAGGCTCGACGGAATACGTCGAGGACGACTCGCTGCGACTGTTGCACGGCGGGGTCGCGTACTTCAATCAGGACGTTGCGGCACAGGGATCTGCATTCGGCGGCGGCGGCTCTCCGTCGATTCGTTCGACGCTGCGCGATGTGGTGAGTCACATCCCGGATCCGAGCGGCGCCGGCTCGATCTACGACGTGTGGCGGAAGCGCACGAACACGCCGGACACGGCCCAACCGCGCATGAGCGATCCTGGCGGCGGCAGCGATTTCGCCGGATTCTACAATCACTTTGGAATCCCGATTGCCGAATGGGGATTCGGCGGTGCGGGCGGCGTCTATCACTCGCTCTACGACTCGTACCACTGGATGTCGAAATTTGGTGATCCGACGTTCGGCTACCACGCCGCGGCGGCGCGGGTAGGCGCGGCAATGGTGGAGCGCTTCGCGGACGCGGACATCCTGCCGTACGACTACGTCGAGTATGCGCGAACGATGCGTGCCTATGTTCCGCGCGTCGACTCAGCGGCGAAGGCGAGCGGTTGGACGCTGGACACGAGCGCGCTCTCGGCGGCGATCAGCCGAATGGAGCAGGCGGCGACCGCGTTCAATGGTGCGCGCGATTCGGTGCTCGCGCACGGCGCGCCGTCGCGCGACGTGGATGTGCGCACGAACGCGGCGTTGATGCGCGTCGAGCGTGCGTTCACGCGTCCATCGGGTTTGCGCACGCGTCCGTGGTTCCGCAACCTGATCTACGCGGCGGACGAGGACAATGGCTACGCCAACATGGTGTTCCCATCGGTGAACGAAGCGATTCGCGCCGGGGATCATGACCTCGCGGCGCGGGAGCTCGCGGATCTGGTGACGCGGTTCGATGCCGCGACGCATGCGATCGACGATGCGGCCGCCGCGGTCAGCGGCCG
Source organism: Gemmatimonadaceae bacterium (assembly GCA_036273715.1). NCBI lineage: Bacteria > Pseudomonadati > Gemmatimonadota > Gemmatimonadia > Gemmatimonadales > Gemmatimonadaceae > Gemmatimonadaceae bacterium. Next base: position 55,846 of record DASUHB010000072.1, on the reverse strand, counting down.
CGCCAAGCGTTAGGAACTGGCGCGCTGGCGGGCGGGCGGCGCTTCAGCAGACGGTGGGTGACGCGGGTGAGTGATCCGGCGGCGCCGTCCGCATCTTGCCGGGAAGTGGCGGCGGTGCGGGCACGAGCGGCGGGGGCGCAAACCCAGGCCGGTCGGTCGAGAGCGGGATGACGGGCCCGGTCGGCGTCCTGGGCCGCGGCCGCGTGGAGTAGGTAGTCGGCGGATAGACGAGCGGCGCTCGCTCGCGGCGTTTGGCGAGCGCGCGGTGCGCGGCGAAAGCCCGCGGAATCGCGCGGGCGCCGGCGTCACGAATCGCGGGCGGTGCCGCGACGGTGGCGGCGCGTGCTGCGTTAGGCATCGCGGAGTGTTCCGGCGGCTCGACCTCCGCACGCCCGGCTTCGATCACCTGCGGGGTGGTGTCCGGAGGCCGGAGATCGACTGTGATGCCCGGGTCGAGCACCGGCCCGGCAGCGCGCGGCGGCTCGAGCGCGATGAGCGTGGCGCGCGCGCCGCGCACCAAACCCGCGCAGGCACAGCCGGCCGCGAGCGACACGTCGATGAGTGCGTGCTGGCGCGTCAGGAGACGCTGCGCGAGATCGACGAGAAACTCCTCGCCATCGAGCTCGACGAGCGCGCGGCGCGGGTCCTGCGCGGCGAGGCGGTCGGCCGACGGCGCGCCGCCGGGCAGCGACCAGTAGCGCCGTCGATCGGGCGGAAGGACGGCGTCGAAGAACTCCGGCAAGTCGGCGAGCACGATGCCGCGCTCGCCTAACGCGTCGAGGAACTCGGATGGCTCGAGGCGCGCGTCGATGCTCGGATCATCGGCGGCGGGACACGCGCCGACGTACGTGATGCGGAGGTCGCGATGGGCGAACGCCGCGCGGAGATATCGTGCCGCGGCGACCGGCGGCGCGGCCAGCGCGATCATGTGCGGGAGGAGCTCCGATCCGGCGCGCGTTAGGCGATCGACCACGTGCGGGCACGACGACAGGATGGCGGCATCGAGCTTGTGCGCTTCGAGGAACCTGAGGCAGCCCTCGGCCACCAGCTCGTCGCCCCAGGTGGCCGGAAAGGCCAGGTCGTAGCCTAACGCGCGGCAGGCGTGTGCTAACTGGACCGATGTCGCCGGCAGCGCCGCGAGCACGGCGTCGGCGCCGAGGATCACAACCGATGCGGGGCTGGCTTCGGAGGCTTGGCGGCGCGACATTGGTTGAATGGTCTGCGAGAAATTAGGTGTGTCTAATATTCGCTCGTTCAGTTCGCTGCGCCAAGCCACGGCCCGTTCATTGCGGACTCGGGACGTCACGGCGCGTTGCGCCGATGCTGCAGTAGCATTGGCGTGGGCGGAGCGTGACTACCAGATCAGAGCTGTGAGCGACGTGGCGGCTGTACACATGAAAGAAATCACACGTTTGTCGCGTGAGCAACGGGAAGCGATCGCCAAGTACGGCGCTCGCACGTTTTGGCCCGCTGGGTTCGCGATCTACGAGCAGGGGGCGTTGGCGGACGGCGTATTCATCGTCGTGCGCGGCCAGGTTGCGCTCAGAAATCCGGTGGCGTCTGGTCGGAGCTTCGTGCCGTGGGTGGCGACACCGGGCGAGACGTTCGGTGGCGAAGGGTTGGAGTCGGACGCGCACTACGCGAGTCAAGCGCGTGCGGAAGACGAGACGGAGACGTTGCACCTGAGCACCGCGCGGTTCAGCGCGCTCATGCGCGAGCAGCCGGTGCATGCGTTAGCTCTGGTGCGACAGTTGATGGCCGAGCGCACCGAGATCCTCGACAAATTCGGCCAGTATGCGACGCTGACGGTGGAGCAGCGTCTGGTTGCCGCGCTGGTGCGTATGGCACAGAGCCGCGACACGCCGGTGGACGCGATCGCGCAGGAGAGCATCGTCGTGTCGCGGCGTCTGTTGGGCGAGCTGGTCGGCGCGACGCGCGAATCGATCTCGCTGGTGTTAGGCAGGCTGTCGTCTGAAGGGCTCATCCAGCGGGCGGGGAACGGTCTGGTGATCGCCGATCTGGACGGGCTCGTGGGCCGGATGTCGCGGCAGGGCGCCGTCCGTTCGACGATCGCGCTCTACGATGAACGCGCAGCCAGCGGGGCGGACATCAGGGAGTGATCCCGTACGTCCTGCTCGCGATCGTGATCCTGGCCGCCCTTGCGCGCGCTGCGTCGCGGCGGCGTGTCGAGCGCGCGGTGGCCGCGCGGCTTCCGTTAGGCGCTGGCGGAATCATTCCCGGCGCGGGCCCGATCGACCTGCCGGTGCCCGGTGCGCGCGACGCGGTGCTCCTCATTCACGGCTTCGGCGATTCGCCGGACACGCTGCGCTTTCTCGCCGCCGATCTCCACGCCCGCGGGTTCCCGGTGTATGCGCCGCTCCTCCCGGGACACGGCCGCACGCTGGAAGCGTTCAGAACCTCGGCCGGTGGATCCTGGCTGAACGCGGCCCGCGACGCGTATGCGAACGTCGCGTCGCGGTACGAGCGGATCGGCGTCGTGGGGCTCTCCATGGGCGGCGCGCTCGCGGTGCTCGTCGTGGCGGACCAGCCGCAGGTGGGGGCCGTGGCGCTGCTCGCGCCGTACATCATCCCGCCGCGCAGCCTCCGATGGTTCGCGCGCGGGGCGGCGGCGGCCGGTGTGGTGATGCCCTACGTGGGCCGCGGCGTGAGCAACCCGCGGTCGATTCGCGATCCGGACGAGCGCGCGCATTCGTTAGGCTACGGCGCGTCCACGCCCCGGCTGCTGGCCGAGCTCGAGGCGCTGGCGACGGAAGCGCGCGGCGCGCTGGGCCGGCTGCGGGCGCCGACGCTCTACGTCCAATCGCGCGAGGACAATCGCCTAACGCAGGCCGCGGCCGAGGCCACCTTCGCCGCGATCGGCGCTCCGGTAAAGCGCCTGGAGTGGGTGACCGGCAGCGGCCACGTGATCACCGTCGATTACGCCCGCGGGCGCGTCGGCGAGCTGGTGACGTCGTGGATGGCCGGGTATCTGCGCGCAGGGTCCAGCGCGGAGCTGCGGTCCTAACGCAAAATCACTGGCTGGCGTCGAGTCGCTCGGCGCTCTCCCAGGCCAGGCGAAGGTCCGCATCGGTTGCCGCCGATTTCAGATCTTCGGCGACGACGGCGCGGCGGAGGTGCCCGCGGTCGTCGCGAAAAAACGCGAAGAGCCTGCGCTCGCGCTCGCTTCCGCGCCGCATCAGTTGGGCGCGCTCGTGTTGAAACTCGACCGTCCAGAGCGCGCCGTCGGGCATGCGCACGTGTCGCGCGGGCTGTGATACGTCGGCCATGTGCGGAGGATGCGGCTCCGGCGCGGCCATATCAACGCCGTGACCGCGGCCGGTGCGTCCGATATATTAGCCGCTCGACCGTTCACTTCAGCAAGCGAGGAGATGTGCGCACCATGACTTTGTCACTGATCGCGCTCGCGTTTCTGGCGACGGCGTGCGCGAAGTCGAGCGATGCCAGCAAGGCCGGCGATTCCACGAGCACGCCCGCGGCAAGCGCTGCGGCCGATACCTCAAAGGCGGGCATGTCCGGTATGGCGGATTCGGACAAGGCGGCGCCGGGCTCCGGTGTTCCGGCTGGATTCCAGGCGATGACGGATCATGCGGATGCCAGCATGTCCAACGCGAAGTACACGGCGAACGGGGACAAGTGGGAAGTGCAGACCGGACCCGCGCACATCCTCTACGCTGCCAAGGACACCGGCTCGGGCATCTACGCGGTGACCGGGACGATTCAGCAGCTCGAGAAGCCCAAGCACCCGGAGGCCTACGGCATTTTCTTCGGCGGCCAGCATCTGGATGACCGCGCCCAACAGACGTACGGGTATTTCCTGGTGCGCGGGACGGGTCAGTTCCTGATCAAGCGCCGAGATGGTGCGAAGACGACGTCGGTAGTGGACTGGACCTCCAATCCGAACGTCCCCAAGGAAGATGCGTCAGGGAAGGCGACTTACACCCTCAAGGTGCACTTCGCGAAAGACACCGCACACTTCTTGGTGAACGACAAGCTGGTGGATGCGATCCCACGCAGCAAACTGCCCACCGAGGGCATCGCAGGCTTGCGGATCAACCACAACTTGCACGTGCTGGTGTCGCCGGTGACGATCGAACGGTAGGCGGCGAGGGGTGCGTGGGCGGCGGGGCCGCTCACGCGCCGCGAGCCGGGACGCGCCTGGTCTCGCCTAACGACAGGATCCAGAGGCGTGCAGCATCGAATCCCGAACCGCCCCAGGCCGCTTGCGCGCGCCGGGGCGGTTCGTCGACTGGTTCATCGGCGAGCGTGAAGGCGCCCCAGTGCACGGCGAGCGCGACGGGCGGCGGGCGGTCCGGATGCACCGCTGCAATGTCGGCGTGCGCGCGAACGGCTTCTTCCGGGTTCACGTGCACGGGCCGCATGAACCAGCGAGGCTCGTACGCCCCGATCGGCAGGACGCACAGGTCGAAGGGCCCTTCGCGCCGCGCGATCTCGCCGAACTCCGGATGGTACGCGGTGTCGCCGGCAAAGTAGATCGAATGCGCGCCGGCCCGGAGCGTGAAGCCACACCACAGCGATTGCATGCGATTGAACGGCGTCCGTCCGCTGCCGTGCTGCGCGGGCACGCACGCGATGCGCACGCCGGCGTCATCGACGGCGTGCCACCAGTCCAGCTCGGCGACCGCGCGCGCCCCCCAGCGCCTAACGTATCGCGCGACGCCGAGGGGCACGAACCAGCGGGCGGCGGGGTGGCGGCGCACGAGGGCGCGCACCGAGGCGGCGTCGAGGTGGTCGTAGTGGTTGTGCGAGACGAGGACGATGTCGATCGGCGGCAGCGCGTCGAGCGGCAGTCCCGGTTCTGTTAGGCGCGCCGGGCCGGCCCAGCGCACCGGCGACGCGCGCCGGCTCCACATCGGGTCGGTGAGCACGTTGAGGGTCCCGACCTGGAGCAGTACGGTGGAATGGCCGATCCAGGTCGCGGCGAGCGTGTCCGGCGCGCCGCGCGGCGCGTCGATGGCCGGCGGCACCCGGCTCGGCAGCACCGGCGCCGGCCGCGGTCCCGTGCCGCGCGTGCGCCGCCACCGCAGCACGTCGCGGAAGGTGGGCGGCTCTGCGTTAGCCCACGGATTTCTGAAGCGGCCGTCGGGCGCAACGTGCGGCGATGGGTCCGACGGCACGCGTCCGGGCGACGCGTCAGCCACGTCGTGCGGCAGCGAGATTCTCGTGCAGGTGACGAACCGACTTCGTCCCGACGAGCGCTGCCGTGACCATGGGCAGCGAGCGCACGAACCCGATGGCTCGCTGGGCGTCGGTCGAAAATCCGGGCAGCGCCTCGTGCACCGTAGCCGGCAAATGGTGCGCGAGCTTGCCCTGCAGGAGCGACGCGCTGGCGATGACGGCCACGCCCAACTCCGCGGCCGCCTCCAATACCGGCACGGTATGCGCGCCTAACTGTTGCGTCGGCAGCCGCACCGCTTCGGTGAGCGCGAGGTTGAGCGGAAGCTGGACGGCGGCGAAGTGGTGGCGGTCGCCGCAGATGTCGCGGGCGATGGACACGAGGTCGGCGAGATTGAGGTGTCCGCGCGAACCGGGCGCCGCACGCAGGCCGTTCCAGGTGGCGCAGCCATAGGCGCCGATCGCGCCCGCGTCGCACTGCTGTTCAAGCATCTCGAACGCCGCACGAAGACGCGTCGCCAGTTCGGCGGCGGTGATTGCGTCGAGCTGCTGTTCCGGATTGTGCACGTAGTACAGATCGATCGTGTCGACGCCGAGGTTCGTGCGGCTGCGCTCGATCTGTGCGGCGAGAAACGTCGGCGCGATGCAGTGGGCGCCGCCGACGACATCTTCGGGGCGCGCCAGGCCGGTGGCGAAGTACTCGCGCTCGACGTACGCCTGATATTCCTCGCGGCTGGGCGGGGGCACGTCGTCCAGCGGAATGTAGCCGCCCTTGGTGCACACGACGATTTCGTCGCGCGCAGTAGTGTCTTCCCGAACAGCACGCGAAAGCGCGCGACTCACGGCGCGCTCGGATCGCTGGCAGCGGTAGTTGATGGCCGTGTCGATGAGCGACACGCCGGACGCGATGGCGACGTGCGCCGATTCGGCGTAGTCGCGATCGTCGTCTGCGGTGCAGTCGCCGAGGTAGGTGCCGAGCCCGATGGAGGAGACGCGGAGTTGGGCGGCGGTGAACGGGCGGAAGTAGTCGGCCGCGAACCGCGCTGTGTGACGTTCGGCGAATCGCGACGTGCCGGCTGCGGTCGCGCGCCCCGCGATGGCAGCGCCCGGCGGGCGCGAAGGCGCCGGTCGGCGCGGGCTTTTGGTCACAGTTCGACGCTACGCTGTGTCGGGCATGGCGGCAAGAAGGCCGGAGGCGTTACGGGAGGTGCGCTCACGAGTCGAGTGATGGCGGCCGGAGTCAGCTGGTTCGAATATTGGCAGTCAGCGCCGCAGCGCTTACATTCCCCAAGGAGTTCCGGCCTCCGCCGGTTTCCACGCGGGCCGGATCGACGCCGTCCCGTCTGTCGCACGAAGCGACATCGTCACAACTCCTCAGCCGGAGTGCCGAGAAGCATGCCAGGGTTCGCGGCTTTGGCTTCCCATTGGTGGAAGCCCGTTCTCTTTATCATCCTCGCGGGTCACATCACGAACGTGTGTGTGACTCTCTTTCTGCACCGTTCGCAGACGCATCGCGGCGTGACGTTCAGCAAGGTCGCTGAAGTGCCCATGCGAATCTGGCTGTGGCTTTCGACGTCGATCGTGACGAAGGAGTGGGTCGCTTGCCATCGCAAGCACCACGCATTCGCCGATCGCGAAGGCGATCCCCACAGTCCGCTGCTCGAAGGACTGCGCAATATCATCATCAAGGGCGCCTTTTACTATCGGACGGCCGTCAAACAGCCCGGGATGCTCGAGAAGTACGGCAAGGGCACGACCAACGACTGGCTCGAGCGGCACGTGCTCGCGCGGCTCCCGTGGTTGGGCATCGTGTTGATGCTCGGCATCGATATCTATCTGTTCGGATTCTTCATTGGACCGTTGGTGTGGGGCGTCCAGATGCTGTGGATTCCGTTCTGGGCGGCAGGCATCATCAATGGCGTCGGTCACGCGTTGGGCTATCGCAACTTCAACGTGAAGGACGAGAGCCGAAACATCTCGCCGATCGCCATCTGGTTGGGCGGCGAAGAGCTGCACAACAACCACCACGCGGATCCGCATTCGGCGAAGTTCAAGGCGCGGTGGTACGAGTTCGACGTGGGCTGGGCATATATTCGCGTGCTCCAGGCGCTGCGGCTGGCGAAAGTCACGTACGCGCGCACCTAGCGGTCCCGGACGGCACGTCGCTGGAGCGAGCGTTCCTCGAGAGGGCACGTCGCCGACAAGAATCGGCTATCTTTCCCAAGACTCTCTCGAGGCACTGATCAATGGACATCACGTGCACCCGCTGTGGCAGCACGCGCGCGGGGGGCGGTTTCGAGCGTCCGCCGTTCCCGGGCGCCATCGGCACGCGCATTCAGGCTGAGATCTGCACCGAATGTTGGGCGCAATGGCTGAAGCAGCAGACCATGCTGATCAACCACTACGGATTGAATCTCATGGATCCGCAGGCTCGCACCTTCCTGACGCGCAACATGGAAGGTTTTCTGTTCAAAAGCGGCGCGCAGCAGTCCGTGGACACGAGCAAGCAAGGAACGATCGCTTGGTGATCGCGCGGCGCGGGCGGGCGGCGTGGGCGGTGATCGCTTTCGCGTGCGCCGCTTGCGCTACGGCCAAGCCCGCGCCGGGCACGCTCGCGCCGCGCCAATCGGTCGCCCGGGCGTGCAGCTCCCAACACACATCAGACGCGTGGGTGACCTGCGCGCTCGCGCACATGACGCTGCGCGACCAGGTCGCGCAGATGGTGTGGCCGCAGTTGTATGGCGACTACGTGGCGGGCGACGCGCCTGCCTGGCGACGGCTGAGCAGCTTGGTGCGCGAGCAGCACGTGGGCGGCCTGATCATGTCGATCGGCTCGCCGCTCGAGATTGCCGCCAAGCTCAATGCCCTGCAATCGATGAGCGATCTGCCGCTGCTGGTGAGCGCGGACCTCGAGGCTGGCGCCGGCTTCCGGGCGCGGGGCGGCTATTTCCTGCCTAACGCAATCGATCTGGGCGGCGCGGTCTGGTTTCCTCCGGAGATGGCGTTGGGCGCGACCGGCGACACGACGCTGGCGCGCGAGCAAGGCCGCGCGACCGCCACGGAAGGGCGCGCGATCGGCATCACAATCGATTTCTCGCCGGTGCTCGACGTGAACAACAATCCGGCGAACCCGGTCATCAACACACGCTCGTTCGGCGAAGTGCCGGAATCCGTGGCGGCGATGGGCGTCGCGTACATGCACGGCATCGAGGCCGGCGGGATGATTCCGACCGGCAAGCACTTTCCCGGACACGGCGACACCGGGGTCAACTCACATCTTGCGCTGCCGGTCGTGAACGCGTCGCGCGCGCGGCTCGACACGGTCGAGTTGGTGCCGTTTCGCGCGGCGATCGACGCCGGTGTGGGCGCGATCATGACGTTCCACGGCGCGATGCCGTCGCTCGACGCCAGCGGCGTACCTGGGACGCTGTCGCCGCTCGTGCTCACTGGGTTGCTTCGCGACCAGCTCCACTTCAAGGGACTGATCGTGACCGACGCGATGGACATGCGCGGTGTGCTGGACTTGTTCGGAGCGCCGGAGGCGATGCAGCGTGCGGTGGCGGCGGGCGCCGACGTGCTGCTCATGCCGGCTGACGTGCCGCATGCGATCGATGCGGTCGTGCAGGGCGTGGAGAGCGGCCGATACACGGCGGCGCGGATTACGGAATCGGCACGGCGGATTCTGGCGCTCAAGTGGCGCCTCGGGCTCGAGCGCGCTCGACTGGTGAATCTGGACAGCGCCCGCGCGGTCGTCGGCGACTCGGCCCACCAGGCGCTGGCGGCGCAGATCGCCGAGCGGTCGATCACGCTGGTGAAGGATTCCCTTGGCCAGGTGCCGTTAGGCAGGCTCTCGCGCGGCGCCCGCGTGTTGTCGATCACGTACGCGCATCGCAGCGATCTGGGCGCCGGCGTCACGTTCGACGCGGAGCTGCGGAGGACATTTCCGTCGCTGCGGACCGAGTACGTGAATGCGGACGAGGCGTCCCCGGATTACTGGCATCTGCTGTCGGTGGCGGATTCGGCGGATGTGGTGGTCGTGAGCTCGTATCTGGCGGCGGGGTCCACGGTGTCGGACCTTTCGGCGCCGCAGGGATTCGTGCAGTTCGTGAACGAGCTGGTGCAGCGCGGTGCGCATCCTGTAGTGGTAGCGCTTGGCAACCCGTATTTGTTGCAGCAAGTGAGCGAGGTACCGGCGTATCTCATCGCGTGGAGTGGCGCGCCAGTGTCGCAGCGGGCTGCCGCGCGGGCATTGATAGGAGCGGCGCCGATCAGCGGTCGACTTCCGATCAGCATTCCGCCACTCGCATCCGTCGGCGCCGGTTTGGCCCGAGGGATTGTTACTGCAACGACATCGGCGACTGCGCCGTAAGTTCGACAAGCGGTTCGTCTCGCGTACTCGCGAATTAGTTCTTTCTAGCGAAAAATAACGGGCTTGACATTAGTCGCAACTTGTGACTAATTCGTTGCGTCATGCCTGAACGTGCCGCTTCGTCTGGCCGGGCCTCGACGCGCCGGCCGGCTCTGTCCGTAGACATCGTGTCGTTGACGCCGCATGGGCGGCGTCTGACCGCGCTGCTCGTGCGCGCCGACGATCCGCGGGAGAAGGAACGGTGGTCGCTGCCGCACGATGCGCCACGGCGCGACGAGACCATCGACGAGGCTGCGGTGCGGATCGAGCGCGCGGCGCTCGGCGCGCAGCCCGGACTGCTCGAGCAGATCGCTGCGTTCGGGGATCGGCGGCGGCATCCGTCGAACGCGCTTGTCTCGATCGGGTATGTCGCGCTGGTCGCGAGCGGGAGCGGCGGGCCGGCTGGAGACCAGGCGGCTTGGTACCCGGTGGATGAGATGCCGGCGATCGCGCCGAGGCAGCGTTCGATTGTGGAAGCCGCAATGCAGGCGATTCGCGCGCGTCTCGATCAGTCTCCGATCGCCTTCCGACTGCTTCCGTCGACGTTCACGTTGAGCCAACTGCAGGAGATTTACGAGCTGCTGTTGGGCCGCCGGTTGCACAAGGCGAGCTTCCGGCGAGCGCTCCACACGTCGTGGTTGGTCGAGCCAACCGACGAGTGGCGCAGCGAGGGTCGCGGGCGTCCGGCGCAACTTTTCCGATATGCGCCTCGCAGGCGGCGCGGGAGCCGGCGCGGGGTGCGGTTCGAAGGTGTGAGCGGGTCGCTCGGCGGTTGAAGTGCTCGTGACCGAACGATGACGTGACAAAGCGACGGGCGCGTGGTTGCCGCCCGCCGAGTGGCTGGGAATCCGGTCGCTCACGTCTTGTATCTACGTTTATGAAGACGCGGACACAGCACGGACACAGCGGACACGACACGAGCAAAACCAGGGCTTTGATTTTTTGTCGGTGCTTTGTCTGTTGTGTCCTGCTTTGTCCGCGTCTTCGTGAGCGTAGCACTCTGCCCGTCCAGCCGGAGAGTGGCGGTCCAGGGCTCGGGGCCGCCACGCGTCGCATCAATGGGCCGTGTCCGGTGCGGCACCGCGTTTGGCTCGCCGCGCCTGCCACACGAGGAGTCCGCGCGCGACGGCGACGTTGTCTGCCGCGATTTCGTACAAGGTTCGAAACGCCGCCGACTGGGTCGGGGCGCTGATTTCCGCGATGACGGGGGGCGCATGTCCCTCGCGGCGGCGCGAGTCGCTGCGCCGTTCCACGGCGAGGCGGCACGAGACGGACGACCCATCGCCGCTCGTGGCCTCGATCGTCACCACGCCGCCGCCCGGCAGCTCACGCAAATAGAGAAACACGGCATTCGATCATCGAAGGGCTCGTTCTGCGCCGGCAGCGCGACTGCCTAACGCTTTACTTTTTCCCGGCCGGGGCGCGCGGCTTGCCGCCCGGTGTCGCAATAGCGCGAACGACGCTCGCAGAGTTCCCATGCTTGAGTCCCTCGCGCCAGAGATCGCCGTGCTGCTCGACACGCGCCGGCATCGTGCGCGAGGTGAACTCGTGCGGGTCGAGCGATTCCACGACTTCGTCCCAGGTAAGCGGCGCCGACACCGTGGCATCCGGTTTCGCGCGCACCGAGTACGCCGCCGCCACGCTCTTCCCGCGTGAGTTCTGTAAACAGTCCACATACACCGTACCGTGCGGCCGGTTCTCGAGAGCCCGCTCCACGGTTGCCTGACGCGGGTGCAGATCCACGACGCGCGCAGCTGCTGCTTTCGCGGTCGCGATCGAATCCTGGTACGACGTCGAACGCGGCAGCGGGATCGCGATATGGATGCCGCGCGATCCCGAGGTCTTCGGGACGGCGCGGAGACCAAGCTCATCGAGCACCTCGCGAACCCACAGCGCGACGCGTACGACCACCTTGAACGAAGCCCCCGGTCCCGGGTCGAGATCGATGATCGCGTAGTCGGGGTGATCCAGGCTGCCAATGCGCGACATCCAGGGGTCGAGCGAGATGCAGCCGAGCTGCACGAGGTGCAGGAGCGTCGGCAGATCGCCGCCGACAAAGCGGCATTGCGGTTCGCCTTGAGCCGCGACGTTGTCGACCCGAACGGCCTCCGGCGCATCGTCCGGCGCGTTCTGCTGGAAGAACAATTCGCCGTTCACGCCATCGGGTGTTCGTTTGAGGACGAGTGGACGGTCGGCAATCGCGGGCAGGATGTACTTGGCGACGCGAACGTAGTACCGCATCACGTCGCCCTTGGTCACCCCCGCATCCGGGAAGAACACTTTGTCGAGGTGCGAAACCTCGATGGACTTGTGTGCGGCTGCTTCCACTACCGCGGCGCCGCCGGCTTTTTCTATGCGCTCGAGCGCGGAGATGATGTCCGCGTTGGGCGCCGATCGTCGAGGCAGTCGACGCGTCGGGACGCGCGTTCGAACCGTGCGGGAACGGCGAGCAGGCATGCGGACTCCGGCAGTGAAGCGGTGTGCACGGCCATGCGTAGCATCACGCGTTGCAATGCACAAGATGTGCTAACGCTGCACACAAAAAAGCTCCGGCAGCGCAGCCGGAGCTTTTTCGAATGGGGTGCGTGAGAGCGGGATCAGAGCTTCTGCACCTCAGCTGCCTGGGGGCCCTTCTGGCCTTGCACGATTTCGAACTCGACCTGGTCGCCTTCAGCCAGCGACTTGAAGCCGTTGCCCTGGATCGCGCTGAAATGGACGAACACATCGGGGCCGCCTTCACGTGAGATGAAGCCGTACCCTTTTGCGTCGTTGAACCACTTCACGGTGCCCGTAATGCGAGACATGGTACCTTACCTCTCCCCCTCAAGGGGTGAAACTGTGATGCGAGATCCCGCTCGAGAGACTGGAATCAGCGAATGATTCCAAGCGCCTGCCCAACGTGATCGTAGGACGAGCCGCAATTTAAACATCCGGTTTTTCGGATGCCACGGCGGCTAGGGCCCAATACTTCATGAATCGGGCCACTCGTGACGGCGATGCAGCGCGAGATAGGTCGAGAAGTCTCTGCGTCCCCGACGGTAGCGACGCAGCGAATAATGCCGAACGAATCGTGCGAGCGAGCTTAGGCGGCGCCGGCGATGTATCGCGCGATTCGACCGCAGTTGGCACATCGCAGCGTCACGTGGGAGCGCGGCGGAGGAGGAGTGGAATCCGGGTCACGCACGATGTCCCCAGAGCAAGAGGGGCAACTGAGCGGCATTCCGTTTCGATCGTGCGAGATGAGCTGAAGAGCCTGGGCGGGGTTGTACGTGGCCGGTCGTGGCTTGCGCATTGAGTCCTCCAGAGTGACACACAGCGGTGTCCGTCGGCCAAGGCGGACGCCGATCGAGCACGGGTTGCGGGGCAACCCGTTCACCTCCTCGTCTCACTTAGTAGAAACGCTCTTCGGCGCGAGAACGTTGTCGCGCCACCGGACTGCAGGAGGGGCAACCTGGGCGCGCGCCATTGGGAATCGCCAATGCGCGCAGCCTATCGATCCTACCGTGTCGAAGCCGAGAAGTTCCGACGCGCCGACTCGACCCTGTAAACATATCCGGCTCTCGACAAATTAGCCGGTTACACGCCGCTAGTAGAGCTACAGTTTGGTCCGGTACCCCGATGAGACTCGTTGCAGGCCGGAGGGGCAGAGTACTACGCTCATGAAGACGCGGACAAAGCAGGACACGACGGACACGACACGAGCAACACCAACCGGTGATCTTTTGTCAGTGCTTTGTCCGTTGTGTCCTGCGTGCATCTTCATGAACGTAGATGCAAGCCATGAGGGAACGGCGCTCCAAACTGAACCGTACCACGCCGCTCGATCTCTCAGCTCACGTAGACGATCTCGCCCTCATCATCAATGCCGAGCTCTTGCTGCATACCGCAGACGCCGCAGATTTTCACCGCGTGCCAGGCTTCGCCGAGCTCGTCGCGCATGGCGGCAGGGGCCGGTTTGACCGTGAGCTTCTTGTAGCTGTACTCGCCGCAATTCTCACAGGCGTGCGCTCTGGCGATTCGCTCGGCGCGATCGCGTGAGATTTTTGCCAAGCGCTACTCCTTCGGTGGCGGCGGCGATTGCGGAGGAGCGACGGTCGGCGCGATTGCCGGGCGCGACGGCGTAGGCGCGGCCGGTGTCGAGTCGGGCGCCGACGATCCGCGTTCGCCGACACCGGTGCGCGCCATGAGCTCCCGCAGTCCGCCCAACGCGCCCATGACGCCCGCGGCTTCGGCGGGCAAGAAGATGGTCGACCCTTTGCCTTGCGTGAGGGCGGGCAGCGCATCGAGATACTTGAGCCCGAGCAGGTAAAGCGCGACGTCCGCGGCGGGCATCGCCGCGCTGATGCGCTGGATGGCCTGCGCTTCCGCGTCGGCCATGGCTAGCCGTGCTTGCGCCTGACCTTTCGCGCGGAGTACTGCTGCTTCCATTTCGCCTTGGGCGCGGCTCACCTGCGACTGTTGCACGCCTTCGGCTTCGAGGATCGCGGCGCGCTTCGATGCTTCAGCGTTAGTGACTGCCGCGCGCCGCTCGCGCTCGGCGCGCATCTGCAGCTCCATGGACTGCTGAATATCGCGCGGCGGCTCGATGGCCTGGAGCTCGACGCGCGTGACGTCGACGCCCCAGCCGATCGATGCTTCCTCGATGATCTCGCGCATGCGCTTGTTGATCTGGTCGCGGCTGGCGAGGGTGCTGTCGAGCTCCATCTCACCGACGATGTTGCGCAGCGTCGTCCGCGTCAGCGTCTCGAGCGCAAACGGCAGATTCTGGACCGCGTACGTGGCTTTCTGCGGATCGGCGATCCGGTAGTACAGGACGGCATCGATGTCGATGGTCACGTTGTCCTTCGTGATCACCGGTTGGCTCGGGAAATTGAGCACTTGCTCGCGCAGATCGATGCGGGTGGTGGATCCCGAAATGAGTCGCTTGGCGCCGCTCGGGTCGCTCATGGCGTAGCGCACGTCGATCGCGCGCGGGCGCTCGACGAACGGCAGCAGGATGTTGAGGCCGGAGCGCGCGATGCGATTGAAGCGGCCTAACCGCTCGATCACCATCACCTCCGCCTGCCCCACCACGCGGAAGATGCGGGTGGCGGCGTAGAGCGCGATCACGACGATAAGGGCGATCACGATGGCAGTCATCGAAGACTCCGGTCGAGAAATGGCGAGCGAGAATGCTCAGCGGGCGGCGTTCGCGTCAGCCCAGCGTGCGATGAAGATGTTCGTTTCGTGCGGGTCCGGCGCGTTGCGGCTCGACGCCCACACCAGAAAGCGTCCATCCGGGCTGAACTGCGGGAAACCATCAAAACCCGGATCGGTGGTGATTTGCTCCAGCCCCGACCCGTCGATGTTGACGAGATACAAGTCGAAATTGCCGCTGTGCGGATTCTTGTAGTTGGACGAGAAGATGATCCGCCGCCCGTCGGGTGTGAAATATGGCGCGAAATTGGCGCCGCCCAAGTGGGTGATTTGATGCTGATCTGAGCCATCGGCGTTCATCACCCAGAGCTCCATCTTGTTCGGTCTGACGATGCGTTGGGCGAGCAGCGCCCGATATTCGGCCAGCTCGGTCGAATCGGTCGGGTGGTTGGCGCGATAGACGATTTTCGTTCCGTCGGGCGAGAAGAACGCGCCGCCGTCATAGCCCGGCGTGTCGGTGAGACGCCGCACGTGCGTGCCGTCGACGTCCATCGCATAGAGATCCAGGTCGCCATCCTTGAGCGACGTGAACACGATGGTCCGGCCGTCGGGCGACAACGTGCCTTCGGCGGTGTAGACGCCGTAGTTCGTTAGGCGCTGGAGATTGGAGCCGTCGGCGTTGGCGGTGTAGATGTCGAACGGATCGAGGCCCCACACGTAGCCTTTGGACGGATCCGGCTTGGGCGGGCAGGCGGTGTCGGCCGCGTGCGTCGACGCGAAGAAAATGCGCTTGTCGTAGGCGAAGAAATACCCGCACGTTGTTTTGCCGGTGCCATTCGACACGCGGTGCACGTCGGAGCCGTCGACGTTCATGATGTACTGCTGGTCGCAGCTCCGCCCGTCGCGTGTGGACTGGAAGATCAGCTGCTTTCCGTCGTGGCTGAAATACGCTTCTGCGTTCGCGCCGCCATGCGTGAGCTGGCGGATGTCCGTCAATCGCAGCTCGTTCGCGACCGGCGCTGACGGCGCCACGTTGGCGTTGGGCGCGGGGTGCCCACATGCAACCGCGGCCACGAGCGTGGCCGCGGCGATGCTGTACGGGGCTCTCATGCCCCCAAACTTACTGCTTTACTGGCGGGCTCGCTCCCTGGGCCAGAGAGAACAGGTCCTTCTGCGTGCTGCCCTTGCGCAGGAGCTCCATCGCGCGCTGCAACTGCTTGTCGTCCGGAATCTCGCGGCGGAACTCAGTCGAATCGCCAAACGCGAGCTCGGCGACCTGATTGCCGATCCACCGATTGATCAACGGTGCCGCAGAATCGTATTGCGCGCGATCGACCGTGATCTTGGCCGCCTGAAGCCGGCGGTAGAACTCATCACGCCATTCGGGCTTCACCGTGAACTTCGGCGAAACCTGCCCTTTGAGCTGCAGCGCATAGCTGTACAAGACGCCGCGCACCGCCGGATACTTGGGCGCGATCGCCTTGAAGAACGTCTGCTCAGGCGTCGTGATCGTGTCGTCCGCCACGATGACGTCCGGTGTGATGCCGCCGCCGCCGTACACAATGCGACCTGCGTCGCTGCGGTATGCGGGGCGATTCTGCTTCACCGACTCCTTCTCGAGCGAGTCTGGCGGAGCCTCGCTCGCGTTTGCTTGGAGATCATCCGGGTTTGCGGGCTTCCGGTTCTTCTGGATCGAGCGGCCGCTCGGCGTATACCACTTGCCGGTGGTGAGCTTGAGCGCCCAGCCGCCGTCGATCGGGAAGACAGTCTGGACAAGCCCTTTGCCGAATGACGTCGTGCCGACCACCAGCGCGCGGTCATGGTCCTGGAGCGCTCCGGTCACAATCTCAGCAGCCGACGCAGAGTAACCGTCTACCATGACTACGAGGGGTACGTTTTGAATGTGCTCGTCGTCGTGCGCGGTGTAAACCTGCGGCGGACCCTGGCGCATGCGAACGCTTGCGATCTGTTGTCCGCTCTTGAGGAAGAGATCGGCGACCTGCAAACCTTGATCGAGGATGCCGCCCGGGTTGTTGCGGAGGTCGAGCACAATCGACTTCGCGCCTTGCTTGACGAGATTATTGACCGCGCTCTGGAGCTCGTCGGCCGCGTCTTCGTTGAACGTCTGCAGCGGGATGTACGCGATCTTGTCGTCGAGCATCAGCGCGTAAGGCACAGCGGGGACGTGAATCTCGGCGCGCGTGAACGTATAGTCGATTGGCTCGCTCACGCCGGGCCGCGAGAAGCGCACTTTGACTTGCGTGCCCACGGTGCCGATCAACACGTCGGACACTTGCTGCGACGACCATCCGCGCGTGGACGCGGTGTCAATGCCGATGATGTGATCGCCGTCCTGAACACCGGCTGACTGTGCGGGACTGTGCGAGAACACGTGAACGACGACGATTTGCCCGTCTTGATTCTCGATCTGCATTCCGATGCCGCCGTAGCGGCCGGTGGACTGCGTCGAGAATCGTTTCAGCTCGGTGGGTGAGAAAAGCTCGGAGTACGGATCGTGGAGCTGCGTCACCAAGCCACGTGCTGCTTTCTCGTAGAGCGCGGATGCGTCGACCGTGTCGACGAATCGATCCGAGACGAGCGACATGACTTGGTCGAACACGCGTGCGCCGTCATGCGCCGCGCGCTCCCGAATGGAGAACCCGCCAATGGCGACGGGGAGGAGCAGGGCGCCGGCGACGACGGTCGCCCGGAGTCGACGAGTCATTGGACCATCCCGGTGGAGGGAAAGACACGTCGGACATCCGACGCATCTGCTCTAAAGGATACGACTCAGGGGCGCGAAGTGTTCCTCGCGCCCCTCCCTCCGTTCCGCACCGGTCATGCCGCGCCGAACGGCGCTCCCCCTCCCCCTCCCCCTCCCCCTCCGTTTCCGCCGGCTTCGTTCCCGGTGGTGAGCAACTGCTTCCACGTGAGCTCCGGTCCTTTGCGAAAGCCCTTCTGGGTGATTTTCACGCCTTCGGGGGAGATCGCGACCATGTACGCTTGTCCCTCGATCTCGATCTCACGCTTGAGCGTTTTCTCCAGCTTGGTCGCCATGTGTTGCTCTCCGTGGAAGTCAGGATGGAAACGAGTGGTGACGTCCTTCACGGCCGTGCATCAGGTCGCCCGCGCCGACAAAACATAATCGACAAACCATTCGCGTCGGTGCTGGCGTACCGCGACATCGCGGACCAGACCCGCAGCCAACAGCATCTCGTGGGCCGGTTGGAGCACTCGCTGCAGGTGCGATGGGTACCGTTGGGCGAGCGGAATCCGCTCGGCAAGCTCTGCAAGACCCACACGCCAGGTCAAATTGCCCTCCTCACGCGCCACCTCCATCAATCGGTACAGGCGGCGAGCAACAGGCGATGACAGCGACTGATAGTGCGGCGCCGAGAGCGATACGACGTGTCCCGCAGCAATGTTGGCGCGAAGGCTCGCGGCTAACGTAACCACGGCTTCGCCGGGCTCTGCCGCAGCGATGGAAGGGAAGAGCGTCAACTGGTCCCTGTCCAATACTCGTCGGCGCTCGATGAATACCGCGCTCAGCACATTGAAGCGGCTTTCGACCGGCGACCGCGTCGTCGCGTCGTAGTACGCGCCCTGTGACTCGAGCGTGGTGTGATTGAGCCGCGCGAGCGCGGAGCGCAGCTGCTCGTACGTTCGACCATCTACGCGACGTCCGATCGATCGGAGAAACGCGTGCAGAGTGAAGCGCACGACTCCATCGGCCGGCGCGCCCAGGTCGTGATAGCGATGCCAGAGCTCGATGTATACGTCCTGATCGAACGTGCCCGGCAGTCTGTCGCCGGGACGCGGGAGGACGCGCCACCGACCGCCCGACGGCGGTGCATAGGCTAAAGCAGTATCGTCGGCCGAGTCGCTGAGTCGGAATAGCGGCAACGCTTCGAGCGAACGGTCGAGCGCGATGATGCGGGTCGTGATTCGTCGTCGCGCCGCGAGGCTCATGCTCTAAGGTACGGGTAAGCTGGCATCGCGGGCCAGATGAGTCCGACGAGTCGCCTGTCATCCGAGTCGAATGACTTGCCCGCTCACGGCGCGCGAGGCGTCCGAACAGAGCCAGGCAACGGCGGCGGCTACGTCTTCGCGTTCGACGTATCGGGTCTTGTCGCCCATGCTCTCGAGATTGGCGTCTGTGCGAATGGCGGTCGGCGCGAGTGCGTTGGCCCGAACGCCATTCGCACGCTCTTCGGCGGCGACAGCGCGCATGAGCGCGACGACGCTGCTCTTGGATGCGGCGTAGGCCCACATGTTGGCGACGCCGGCGCCGGGAAGCGCCGCCGCCGACGCGAAGTAGACGATGGACCCGCGTGCCGCGCGCAGCAGCGGAAGAAATGCTCGAGTGGCGAGATACGCGGTGAGGAGGTTGATCGACACCTGGCTCTTCCAGGTGGCGAGCGTGCTTTCGGCGACTGATCCGCTCATGGCGAATCCGCCGGCGATGTTGACGAGGACATCGACTCGCGGCGATCCGGCTGCAGTCGCGACATCGCGCGCCAGCGTGGCGACCTGTGCTTCATCGGAGAGATCGCACGCGAACGGCTGTGCATCGTGACCGGCGCTGCGCAGGTCATCGACGCGCGCCTGGGCTTCGTCGGCGTGGCGTGCGACGGCGATGATTTGCATGCCGGCTTCGGCGAGGGTCCGTGCGATGATTTCGCCGGTTTGTCCTTTGCGGCCGATGCCGGTCACCACCGCGATACGGTTGCGCATTGCGAGAGCATGGGGCAGTTGCCGCGATGTGGCAAGGCTGTTCCTCCCAGCATTCCATCGTGACGCGTAGGTTTGGGGATGGCCTCTCGCGGCGATGCTGGGCTCATGCGCCCGTTCCACCGGATCGTGCGGGAGTGGTTTCGCGACGCCTTCGGACGGGCGAGCGATCCACAGCGGTTGGGGTGGCCGGCGATTGCGAGCGCGGCGCACACGCTGATTCTGGCGCCGACCGGGACGGGCAAGACGCTGTCGGCATTTCTGTGGGAGATCAACCGCCTCATCGAGCGCGGCCTCGACGCGCCGCTGCCTAACGCAGTACAGATCCTCTACATCTCGCCGCTCAAGGCGCTGAGCAACGACATCCATCGCAACCTCGAGGTGCCGCTCACGGAGCTGCGGCTGCGATTTGAGGAGGCGGGGCTGCCGTTCCCCGAGATTCGCGTCGCGGTGCGGACGGGCGACACGAGCGCCGGTGCGCGTGCCCGCATGCTGCGTCGCGCGCCGCACATCCTGATCACGACGCCCGAATCGCTGCACATCATGCTGACGACGGTGAAGGGTCGCGGGATGTTCTCGATGGTGCGCGCGGTGATCGTCGACGAGATCCACGCGGTGGCGGGGACGAAGCGGGGGGCGCATCTGGCGTTGTCGCTCGAGCGTCTCGATGCGTTGTGCGAGTCGCCGCCGCAGCGGATCGGTCTGTCGGCCACGCAGCGTCCGTTAGACGAAATCGCGCGGTATCTCGGCGGCTGCGGACCGCGCGGCGAGGGCGATGCGCCGGCGTTCCGGCCGGTGACGGTCATCGATTGCGGGTTGGTGAAGCGGATGGCGCTCGAGATCGCGTCGCCGGCGCCGGAGGGGGCGATGGCGCCGGGCGGTGTGTGGCCGCGGGTCGCCGAGCTGGCGGTGGCGCGCATTCGCGGGGCGCGGACGACGCTGGTGTTCGTCAACAACCGCGGGCAGGCGGAGCGGATGGCGGCGCGGATCAACACACTCGCGGGCGAGGAGCTGGCGCGTCCGTATCACGGCTCGTTGTCGCGGGAGCGGCGCCTGGGGTTGGAGCGGTCGCTCAAGGCGGGCGAGCTGCGCGCGCTGGTGACGACGAGCTCGTTGGAGCTGGGCATCGACATCGGCTCGGTGGATCTGGTGCTGCAGCTACAGAGTCCCAAGCGGGTGTCGGCCGGGTTGCAGCGGGTGGGACGCGCCGGCCATTCGTTAGGCGAGTCGAGTCGGGGCGTGTTCGTGCCGACGTTTCGCGACGATCTGGTCGAGATGGCGGCCATCGTCGAGGCGATGCGTGAGGGCGACGTGGAGCCGACGCGGGTGCCGCAGAATGCGCTCGATGTGCTGGCGCAGATTCTGGTGGCGATGGCGTCGGTGGACGACTGGTCGACGGGTGATGCGTTCGCGCTGGTGCGGCGGGCGTACCCGTATCACAAGCTCGGGCGGGCGGCGTTCGACGCCGTGCTGTCGATGCTGTCGGGGGCGTACCCGGCGGAGGTGACGGCCGACATGCAGCCGCGGCTCGTGTGGGATCGCGTCGCCGACCAGATCCGCGGGACGCGATCGAGCCGGCTGGTGGCGGTGGTGTCCGGCGGCACGATCCCCGACCGCGGTCTGTACACGGCGGTGCTGCCGGACCGGACGCGGTTAGGCGAGTTGGACGAGGAGTTCGTGCACGAGTCGCGGGTGGGCGACGTCTTTCAGTTAGGCTCGGCCACCTGGCGGATCGGGGCAATCGAGCACGATCGGGTGATCGTGACGCCGGCGCCCGGGGCGCCGGCGCGGATGCCGTTCTGGCACGGGGAGTACGCGTCGCGCGCCGCCTCCATCGGCCGCCGCGTGGGCGCGCTGCGCCGCGAGCTGGCGGCGCTCCCGGCGGACGACGAGGCCGCGGCGGCGGCGCTCGCGGCTCGGTTAGGCGCCGACGAGGCATCGACGCGCGAGCTGCGGGACTACGTAGCCGAGCAGCGCGCGGCCACGGGCACGATCCCCGACGAGCGCACCGTGGTCGTGGAGCGATTCCACGACGAGATGGGCGCGGTCCGCATCGTGATCCATTCCGTGTTCGGCGGCCGCGTCAACGCGCCGTGGGGCATGGCGCTCGCCCAACGCGTCCGCGATGCGTTAGGCAGCGGCGAGTGCCACGTGCAGACGAGCGACGACGGCATCATGCTCCGCGTCCCCGAAACCGGCGCCGCGCTCGACCTCGCCGCCATGCTCCGCCTGAGCCCGGGCGATGCCGAGCAACGGCTCGTCGACGAAATCGGCAATACCTCGCTGTTCGGCGCCCGATTCCGCATGAACGCCGCGCGGGCGCTGGTGCTGGCGCGCGGCGCGCCGGGGCGCCGCATGCCGCTCTGGCTCCAACGCATGCGCGCACTCGATCTGCTCGACGCCGTGCGCGGCAGGCCCACCTTCCCGCTCCTCGTCGAGACGTATCGCGAAGTGCTCGACGATGCGTTCGATCTGCCGTCGCTTCGCACCGTCCTGGAGGCGATCGGCGCCGGCCGCATCACCGTCCGCCTGGTCGATACCGACGGGCCCTCGCCGTTCGCGGCCGGGCTGCAGCTCGGATTCGTGATGGACTGGCTGTACGCCGATGATTCACCCCGCGCCGAGCGACAGGCGGCGCTTCTGTCCGTGGACCGGGCCTTGTTGGGCGACGTGCTCACGGATGGTCTGTTAGGCGCCGACGCCGACGAGGACGCGCGACGGGCGCTCGACGACGTGGTGGCCGATCGGCGCGGCACATCCGAACGGCGCCGGGCACGCTCGGCCGACGAGCTCGCGTACCTGCTCGACCGTGCCGGCGATCTCACGATCGACGAGCTGCGCGCCCGCACCGCGGCGCGCGACGCGTGGACGGCCCAACGGGATCCGGTCGAAGCGCTCCTCGAGAGCGGTCGCGTGGTCCTGATCCCGTTTCCGGCCGGCGATGAGGCGCTTCGCTGGCGCGCCATCCTCGTGGAAACGTTCCCGCGATACGCCGCGGCGTTCGGCGAAGACGCGCTCGCGCGGCTTCGCGCGGGACCGCTCCTCGCCGACACAGCCGCCGACGTCGTTGTGCCCCGCGCGTTTCGGCATCCGTCGCTCGAGCCGCGCGCGGCGCGTCGAGAGATTCTCGCCAAGTTCGTCTCGCTCGCCGGTCCCGTGACGGTTGCGGACATCACGAAGCGATACGGCTGGCCCGAGGAATGGGTGGCGGCGGCGTTGACAGATTGGGATCGCGCGGGACGGCTCGTGCGCGGTCGCTTCCGGCGTGGGGTGCATGATGCCGAATGGTGCACCACGGGAGTCGTCGATCGCGCACGACGACGCGCACTGGCTCAGCTGCGCCGCCAGATCCGGGCCGTTGACCTCGGCACGTTCGGCGCGTTTCTGCGACGGTGGCAGCACGTCGATTCTCGCGACCGCCTAACGGGCTCGACGGGCCTCGAGGCCGCCGTGCATCAGCTGTCGGGATTGCCCCAGCCGGCAGATCGATGGGAACGCGATACCCTGCCCTCGCGCCTCGATCGATACGACTCCGCGTGGCTGTCGCAGCTCGCGACGTCGGGCGAGCTCGAATGGGCCGGCAGCGCACACCGGTCCGACGCCGGCGCTGCAACCCTGGCGGCCATTCGTTTTTTCCCGCGCGGCGAGGAAGTCATCTGGCTTTCGACGCCGTCGCAGGCGCTCTCGGCTGATGCCCAACGCGTGCGCGACGCGCTCGCCCAACGCGGCGCCTCGTTCTTCGCCGATCTGGTTTCCGCGACCGGCCTGGGACCGGCTGCGCTTCGCGACGGGTTGCGCGAGCTGGTCGCCGCGGGCGCGGCGACGAACGACACGATCGAGGCGATGCGGGAGATCGTTCGTATGCGAGCGCTGCCGAACCGCGAATCGCCGGCGGAAGTGTCGCGGTGGCCGAGCGAGATCACCGGTCGGTCGCCAATCGTGCAGCGCCGGGTGTCTGCGTATCGCTTGCCCAAGTGGCGTCGGCCGGATGTGCCCGGTCCGCGGAGCGGCTGGTTAGGTCGCTGGTCGCTGATCAGGATCGACGATGCCGACCGCCCGCCGGAAGACGAGCACGCCGAAATAGTGGCGCGACGCTGGCTCGACCGATACGGCGTGGTCACGAGCGACTGGTGGCGGAGAGAGCGGCCGCCCGTCCCGTGGCGATCGATCTATCGCGAGCTCAAGCGTTTGGAGGAGCGCGGCGAAGTGCGTCGTGGATACTTCGTCGAGGGTATGGCAGGAGCGCAGTTCGCGTTGCCGGCCGCGGTCGAGCTGCTCCGCGGAGTTCGCGAGGAAACAACGGGGCGGGCAGCGCCGATGGTTGCGATTGCTGCGTCGGACCCGGCCAACATCTTGAACGTGCGGCTCCCGTCTCGGGCGACGAATCCATTGGAGCATCCGCGCGGTCGCGGCGCGGTGCTCGTGGTGCGCGGCGGGGTGGTGATTCTCTCGGCGGAATCGGCGGGCCGGCGCGTGGTTGTGCGTCCGGATGCCGAGGAGGACGACGTGACGGCCGCGGCGCGCGTGCTGGCCGAGTACGTGGACCGCCGGCGGTCGTCCCTTGGCTTAACGCGGCGCCGGTGCACGGTGGAACGGATCGACGGTGCGGCCGCGGGGGTCAGCCGTTGGGCGGGCGCGTTCACTGCGGCGGGCTACCGCCGCGTTCCACGCGGGTTCGAGTTCGAGCCGCTGGCGCGCTGAGCGACGGGCGAGCGCCGCCTAACGCGGTGGGTCAGCGGATGTCGTCGCGGCCGAGGGTCGCGCGCACGGCGTCGCGCATCGCGAGCACCGCATCGTCGCGCGACGCGGGCGAGTCATCGCGCACGTGCAGCTCGATGCCGTTGGCGACCGTGATGCGATGCCACACGCCTTCCGTGGCCGTCTCCTGGGCGACGACGGTATCCGTACCCATAGTGAGCGCTGGTGCGAGCGATGCCGCAACGCGCCGCTCGAGCGCATCGCCCGTGAGCTCGCGCATCTCGTCGCGAATTTTCTCGAGCGGCTGGCCTTCCCGCTGGCGGATTTTCACGAACAGCAGCTGCAGCAGGTGGCGATATCCGTACGTTGCGGATGTGCCCGTTCCTTCGGGCCGGTCGAGCAGACCACTTGCTACGTAGTAGCGCACGGCGCGCGCACTCGGCTCGGCGCGAGCCGCGGCGTTGGTGGGTCGCATTGCTGCGGCATTGACTAGCGACGTCGCATGACCAGCCAGTCCGCGAGCGTTCCACGGCGCGTGGCGACCGTGCGCTCGGAGTAGCGGGACCGGTGAATCAACCATGGGGCAAAGAATAACGGACGCGCCAGTTACGCGACAGGAGCGCCCTCGGCAGATGTGGAAACGACGAGCGGCGAGGCGCAGGGCGCCTCGCCGCCGATTACTGCCTGGGACGAGATCTTACTTTCTCTTACGTGCGCCGGCCTTACCGCTCGAGTGCTTTGCCGACGTCTTCTTGCGCGCGGCCTTTTTCCCGGCCGACTTTTTCTTGGCCGCCGCATGGCGGGGGGCTTTCTTCGCCGCCTTTTTCTTGCCGGCTTTCTTGGCTGCAGGTTTGGAAGCAGCCTTCTTTGCCGCCGGTGCTGACCTCGGCGGGGGCGCTTTGGCCGGAGCCGCGCCTTTCCTTGCAGGAGGACGAGAAACAGAGCCCATCCCACCCGCGGATGGCGTGGCCGGCGTGCTGACGATGGTTATTTCTTCCTCGATTTCACCACCGTCGTCTTCGGTCGCGCCTTCTTCGTCTTCCTCGTCCTCGTCTGTGCTATCCCACAGATCGTCGCTATGGGTTTTCATGCCCCAGCCGCTCGTCTCTTCCTCCTCCTCATCGTCATACGACGAGCCGCCGCCACCGTATCCGAGATCATCCTCGTCGTCATCGTGCTCGGAGAGGTGGAGCTTCTCGTTGTACTCGTCACCGCGCGGCATGATTGCCTCCTGTCGTGTTGTCGCGTAGCACGTGGTGCTGCGGGTATGTGCTCGTTGAACGTGTCATAGGTGGAGCTCGTGGCGTACCCTCATGCAGCCTCCCGCCCGAAGCTCCCAATACAACACATCCTTCAATCCGTCAAGACGAGGGCCAACGCGGAGCGCCACGTGCGGCTTCGGGCATCACCCGCGTGACCCGGGAAG
Source organism: Gemmatimonadaceae bacterium (assembly GCA_036273715.1). Taxonomy (NCBI): domain Bacteria; kingdom Pseudomonadati; phylum Gemmatimonadota; class Gemmatimonadia; order Gemmatimonadales; family Gemmatimonadaceae; species Gemmatimonadaceae bacterium. The sequence goes on along the minus strand of DASUHB010000072.1, from coordinate 30,293 downwards.
CGCGCAAGGTGCGCGTCTCGAGTCCGTTGGTCAATCTCCGGTTGCGGGCAGCGCGGCGCCCTCGGCCTGGGGCTCGAACGCGTGCAAGCGCCGCTGCAACGAATCGAGATATGTGTAGATCACGGGCGTTACGTACAACGTCACGAGCTGCGAGAACGCGAGGCCGCCGCACACCGCGATGCCGAGCGGACGGCGCGACTCGGCGCCGGCGCCCGTGCCCAGCGCGATGGGCAGCGTGCCCATCAACGCCGCCATCGTGGTCATCATGATTGGACGGAAGCGAACGGAGCAGGCCTCGAGGATGGCATCGTGCGCCGACTTGCCCTGGCCGCGCTCGGCTTCGATGGCGAAGTCGATCATCATGATCGCGTTCTTTTTGACCAATCCGATCAACATGATGATGCCGACGAACGCGTAGATGCTCAGATCGGTGTGAAAGATGAACAACGACAGCAGCGCGCCGAATCCGGCGAACGGCAACCCGGACAAGATTGTGAGCGGATGGACGAAGCTCTCGTACAGGATGCCCAGCACGATGTAGATGACGACGACCGCGAGGACGAGTAGGCCCAACAATCCGGCCTGCGCCTGCTGGAAAGCCTGCGCTGTTCCCGAGAATGCTGTCGAGACGCTCGATGGAAGGATCTCGCTGGCTGCCTGCTGCACGCGTGAAACTGCGTCGCCCAAGGACACGCCCGGCGCGAGGTTGAACGACAACGTCACCGACGGCAGTTGTCCCGAGTGATTCACCGTGAGAGGACCGATGTCGGGCGACAGGTGCGCTACCGCCGACAGCGGCACGAGATCTCCGGAGCTCGACTTCACGTACAGGAGGTTCAATGCCGACAGGTCGCGTTGGTACTGGTCCTCGAGCTCCATCACCACCCAGTACTGGTTGTTCGACGTGTAGATCGTCGACACTTGTGCCTGACCGTACGCGTCGTACAGGGCATTCTCGATCTGCGATGCGGTCACGCCCAACGACGACGCACGGTCACGATCGATCGCGACGTTCACCTGCGGATTCTTGATCTGCAAGTCGGTGGTGACATCCTGCAGACCGGGAATGTTCTCCATGCGCGCCAGCAATTTGTTGGACGCCGAGTACATCGCTTGAATGTCGGCGCTCTGGAGCGTGAACTGGTACTGGCTCTTGGTGGAGTGTCCGCCGATGTTGATCGCCGGAGGATTCTGCAGATAGACCCGCATGCCGGTGAGCGATGCGAATTTCTGCTCCTCCTCCTGCAGGATCTGATCTGCCGACAGCTTTCGCTGGTCGAGGGGCTTGAGGTGAAGCAGAACCCGACCGTCGTTGATCGTGTTGTTCGGCCCGCCGGTGCCTACCGAGACCATGTAGTCGGAGACGTTCGGATCTGCTTGGATGATCTTCGAGACCTGCTCCGAATGCGCGACCATGGCGTCGAACGAGGTGCCTTCCGCCGCCTCAGTCGTTCCGAACAGGAAGCTCTGGTCCTCGCTGGGCAGGAATCCTTTGGGCGTTACGACTGCGAGCAATCCCGTGCCGAGCAAAATCAGGCCTGCAAACACGAGCACCTTGCGGCGGTGATCCATCGCGGTGCGCAGGGTGCGCTCGTACGCCGCGAGCACCCGATCGTAGATCCGCTCGGTGGCATTGAAGAACCGGCCGTGTTCCTCGCCGTGATGCGACTTGAGGAACCGGCTGCACAGCATCGGCGTGAGGGTGAGCGAGACGAAGCCCGACACCAGGATGGCGACGCCGATCGTTACCGCGAATTCGTGGAACAGGCGGCCGATGAGACCGCCCATGAACAGAATCGGGATGAATACCGCCACGAGCGACATCGTCATCGACAAGATGGTGAAGCCGATCTCACGCGACCCATCGAGAGCGGCCTGGAACACCGGTTCGCCCATCTCGATGTGCCTAACGATGTTCTCGAGCATGACGATGGCGTCATCGACGACGAAGCCGACTGAAAGCGTGAGCGCCATCAGGGACAGGTTGTCGAGACTGTAGTGCAGCAGATACATCACGGCGAACGTGCCGACTAATGACATCGGCAGCGCAAGGCTCGGAATCACGGTTGCCGAGACGTTCCTGAGGAACAGGAAGATCACGAGCACGACCAGGCACAGCGTGATGAAGAGCGTGAACTTCACATCTTTCACGGACGCCGCGATGGACTCGGAGTGGTCGTGCAGCACGTCGACGCGGACAGAGGGCGGGAACTCTTCCTCCATCTGCTTGAGCGCCTGCCTGACGCCGGTCGCCACCTGCACTGTGTTGGTGCCCGGCTGGCGTTGAATGGCGAGCACGATGGCCCGCGCGCCGTTGTACCAACTCGCCTGATGGGAGTCCTGCACGCCGTCCACGATGTTGCCGATGTCCTGCAGTCGCACGGGCGCGCCGTTGCGGTAGGCGACGATCATCGGCCGGAATGCTTTCGCGTCCTGCAGCTGTCCGTCCGCCTGCACGGTGTACGCTTTGTTCGCGCCCCACAGCACGCCCGTCGGCAGATTCACATTCGCGTTATCGATCGCGTTGACCACTTCGTCGATGCCGATCTTGCGGATGGCCATCGCCTGTGGATCCAGCTGCACGCGCACCGCGTATTTCATCGAGCCGTACACTTGCACCTGCGCCACGCCCGACACCGTGGACAATCGTTGGGCGAGATACGTCTCGGCGTATTCGTCGAGCTGCGAGAGCTCCAGCGTCTTCGAGGTGAGCGCCAAATACAGAATGGCTGACGCCGATGGGTCGACCTTCTGGTACGAGGGCGGGATGATGTTCTGCGGCAGCTGACGCAGCGTCTTCGAGATTGCGGCCTGCACATCCTGCGCGGCGGCGTCGATGTTCCGGTCCAGCGTGAACTGCAACACGATGTTCGTCGAGCCCTGACTGCTGCTCGACGTCATCACGTCGATGCCGGCGATGGTCGAGAACTGTTTCTCGAGCGGCGTTGCGACCGCGGATGCCATCGTTTCCGGGCTCGCGCCGGGGAGGGATGCGCTGACGTTGATCGTCGGGTAGTCCACCGTCGGCAGGTCGCTGACGGCGAGTTGGCGGTACGCCACGATCCCGAAGATCAGAATGCCCATCATGACGAGCGTCGTCATGACGGGCCGTCGAATCCATATTCCCGCGATATTCATCAGGGCCTCGGCTGATCGCCGTTAGTCGCGCCTTGGATCTGCACCTTCGTGCCATCGGTAATGCGGAGTTGTCCATCCGTCACCACCGTCTGGCCCGGAGTGAGCCCTTTCTCGATGATCGACATGTCCCCTGCCGTGCGTTCCACCTGTACGGCCCGTTGTTCGGCGACGCCGCTGTCGTTCACCGTGAACACCGCTGTTCCGGACTGGCCCTGCACGACCGCAGTCGTCGGAACCACGACAGCGCCCTTCTCGACGTAGAGCTCGAGCGCCACGTTCACGAACTCGCCGGGCCAGAGCACCGCATCCGTATTGGGGAATCTGGCTTTCATCATGATCGTTCCTGTCGTCGTGTCCACCGCGTTATCGAGGAACGACAGCGTACCCCGGCTGGGTGCGCCTAGGCCGCTCGCCGGTTGGGCGACAACACTCAACGTATCGCTCTGGTACTTCCGGATGCGCGGAAGGTGTATGGCCGACACCGCAAAGCGCGCCATGATCGGGCGAATCTGATTGATCACCACGAGCGGGGTGCCGCCCGCGTGCACGAGGTTGCCTTCCTTGAGCAGGATGGCGCCGGCGCGTCCGGCGATCGGCGAACGAATCGTGGCGTACTCGAGATTGAGCTTCGCGGTCTCGACGAGCGCCTCGTCCGCGTTGACCGTGGCTTTGCTCGACAACGCATTGGCTTTCGCCTGGTCGTACTGCTGCTGCGTGACGTAATCCTTCTGCACCAGTTGGGCGAAGCGCTGTTCGTCCTGCAGAGCGGTCGTGAGCTGGGCGCTGTCCTTGGCGAGCCCGGCGCGGACTTGCTGCAACGCTGCTTCGAACGGTCGCGGATCGATCTGGAAAAGTACCTGCCCCTGCTTTACGTCATCGCCTTCCTTGAAGTCGATGTGCGTGAGGATGCCGCCGACTTGCGCCGAGACGGAAACGGTCTGCATCGGCTCGATCGTGCCGGTGGCGTCGATCTCATAAGGCACATCGCGTTTTTCGACGTGCGCGACTGCCACGGGCACCGCTGCCGACTTCGGTTTCTTCGGGTCCTTGCACGCAACCAGCAACAGCACGGCGCCTGCGGCGGCGATGAGATTTCGCCGCTTCGTCACCCACTGCCAGGCGTTCCGCGGGACTGCAATATCGATCATTGTGGGGGCTTCGATTGTGTGGTATCCGGCGTGAGGTGGATCGGGTTGCCGCCATGCACGTCGAGGATACCCGCGTCGTGCGCCAACTGCACCAACGATGTTTCCCACGTCCAACGCGCCTGAACTTGCTGCGCCCGTGCGCTCGCGAGCGCCGCTTGTGCGGTGAGCAAGTCCAGGACGCTTCCGACGCCTTGCTTGTATCGGCCGAGCGCCACGTCTTCCGACTCCTGGGCGCTGGCGAGCAGGTCATCGGCGGAGGAGACGCGCTTCGTCGATGTCTGCAGCGTTTGGTACGAGCTGAACACGTCGAAGACGACTTGCTGCCGCGTCTGGTCGAGCCGCGCGCCAGCCGCGTCGCGCTCCGCTTCAGCAGCGAGTTGGTTGTACGCACGGCTGAAGCCGGCAAAGATGGGAATGCTGAGGCCGAGCGAGAGCGTGTAGCTGTCGGCGCCATTCGAGAGCGCCTTCGAGTACGTTCGCGCGCCGGTGCCGTTGAGCGTGAGCGACGGCAGGCGGGTCGCGCGGACGACGCTGATGTTCGCTTTCGCCTGCTCGTAGTCCGCTTCGGCCGCCGCGAGGTCGGGCCGGTCGCGCAAGGCCATCGCGATGAGCGTGTCGACGCTGTCGGCGATGACCGGCACGGTGGCCGGTACGCTAGGCGGCTGGAGATCGTACGGGGTGTTGGCCGGCAAGCCTAACGCAAGCGCGAGCGTGCCGCGGGTCGTGGCCAGCTGCCCCTGCGTCGTTTCCAGATCGAGCTCCGCCTGGGACACGGCCGTCCTGGCCTGCAGCTCGTCGGCAACGGTGGCGAGTCCCACCTTGTGCCGCTCCTGCGCCGCCTGGAGATTCGCCTGCGCATCCTTGAGCGTGCTTTCCTGCGCCGTCACCAACGCCTTCGCAGCCATGTAATTGAAGTACGCGGTCTCGACTTGGAGCACCGTGTTCTGGATGGTGAGGTTATGCGTCCAATCCGCCGCGAAGAGCGCTTGCTTGGCCGCTTCAATGCCGCCCGATCGTCCGCCGAAATCGAACACGAGGTATGAGATCGAGACGCTTGGCTCGAGCGTTTTCTGCTGGACCGCAGCGCGACCCTGCGTGGCAACCGTCTTGAGCGTGGTGCCCGTGACGTCGCCGTCGATGGTCGGCAGATAGTCGCCGCGTTTCGATCCGTACGCCGCCGCGGCGGCGCGCGCGTTAGCCCACGAAATCTGGGTGGCCGGGTTGTTGCGCAGTGCGAGATCGACGATGTCGGCGAGCGTCAGCGTTTGCAAACGCTGCTCGATGTCGGCCGGGATCTCGACATTGCCGTGCGAACTGGTCGTGTCGCGTTTCATGTGCGCGGGCGGCGTCCAGTTCTGCGCGGGCGATGGCGCAGCGCCTGCAACGCCATCGACGGACGGCGTATGCACGCATGCGGCGACCACGAAACACGCGCCGACAGCGGCGGCGCAGGCACGCGCGCGCTGCCGGGCGACGAATATCGAAGGATTCACAACACAAACTACGTACAGCGGCACTCCCGTGTTGGTAGCAACCGGGAGCCGGAGTCAATGCTGAGGTCGCTGTGGCGTCCCGCCTTAGGCGGGCGTATCGTCGATGAAGACGAGCGTCTTGCGGCGGAGGACGACGCGCCGCAGCACGTCGTACACGTTCGCATCGAGGAGCTGGCCGACGCTATCGGCGAGATACTCGACGGTGGCGCGCGGTGTCATGGGGTCACGGTACGCACGGCGCGAGGTGAGCGCATCGAACGTGTCGGCGGCGCACAAAATCCGACCGCCAAGCGAAATCGCATCGCCCGACAAACCGCGCGGGTAGCCGCTGCCATCCACGTGCTCGTGATGATCGTGGATATAGTCTAGAACGACGCCGAGGTGCTGGAGCGGAGCGAGAATTTCCATCCCGATTCGCACATGGTCCTTCACGTGCGCGAACTCCTCGGCCGTCAGCTTGCCAGGCTTGTTCAGGATCTCCTCGCGAATGCCGATTTTGCCGACGTCGTGCAGGTGACCGGCCATGCGGATGGCTTCGATCGTGTCGGCGTCGAGCGACAAGCCATCGGCGATCGACGCCGCGAGCTCGGCCACGCGCTGCGAGTGTCCGCGCAGGTAGATGCTCTTGGCTTCCATCGCGTTGATGAGCGTTTCGGCGACGCTCACCGTCAGCGAGCGCAGCGCAGCTTGCTCGTGCTCGAGCTCCTTGGTGCGGCTCGCGACTTCGTCACGGATCAACTGCTCGACGCGTCGCTGCTCGACGACGAGCGTGCGCTTGTGGAGTGCGCGGTCCAGCGCGCCCTCGAGCTTATCGAGTTCCACGGGCTTGACGAGATAGTCGAAGGCACCGCCCGAGAGCGCTTCGGTGGCAGTAACCGCGTCGTTCACTGCCGTGAGCATGACGACGGCCAGATCGGGATCATCCTCGAGCGCCTTGTGCAGGACGTCGAGACCCGTCATGCCCGGCATGCGGACGTCGCACAGCATGAGCGTGAACCGCTCGCGTCCGAGGATGCGGAGCGCAGCGGCCCCCGACGACGCGTTCTCGACCTCGAACCCGCGCGTGCTCAGGAAGCGCGTGAGCGCGTTGCGAATCGAGTCCTCGTCGTCGACGACGAGCAGACGCTTCGCGAGATCGGGCGCATCGCCGACGTTCGGCGCGGCCTCGATGCCGTTGTCGAGCGGGGGATACGGCGACGCGAGACGCATCACTTCAGCCACCACTGGCGGAAGCGCGCGACGGTCGCCGGATTCGCACTCGAGTTAGGCATCGGCGGCGGGTGGACGCGTGAGTCGGAGCAGGCGGGCCCGAACGAGGCATCGGAGGACACGACTCGAACGATAACAACGGGGATGCTCGGTGGGAGACGATCGCCAGGAAGGCGAGCAACCCTTCCGAATTAGTGATCTCTCACTCGGCCACGAACTCCACCGCGACATCGTGATCGATCACTCCGGCGCGCGCGCCGCGCGACAACAGCTCGCGCACCGCCCTGCGACCCGCGTCACCGTAGTCGAGCGTCCAGTCGTTCACGTACATGCCGACGAAGGTGTCGGCACGCGAGCGGTCGAGGCCGCGTGCAAACTGCATGGCGTGATCGAGCGCGCCCGTGCGGTGCTCGAGACCATAGGAGATGCTGGCGCGCAGATCGTGCGAGATGCGCTTGGTGAGCGCCGGACCGAGATCCTTGCGCACGACGTTGCCGCCTAACGGGAGCGGCAGGCCGGTCTCACCGTACCACCATTCGCCGAGGTCCACGATGAGGTGCAGGCCGCGGTCGCCGAACGTGAGCTGCCCTTCGTGGATGAGCAGACCGGCGTCGACCGTGCCGTCGACGACGGCGTCCTCGATCTCATCGAATCGTGTGAAGACGGCCTCGAACTCTTTCTCGTAGAGTCGGAGCGCGAGGTATGCGCTCGTGAGCGGGCCGGGAATCGCGATGCGCAGACCGCGCACACCCGAGCGCGTGATCGGCGCGCGCGCCACCAAGCGTGGGCCGTAGCGGTCGCCCATGGACGCGCCGTGGGGAAGGAGCGCGTAGCGGTCGGCAATGTGTGCATAGGCGTGAATCGAAACGGCAGTCACCTCGAGCTCGGCGCGCAGCGCACGTTGGTTGAGCGTCTCGATGTCCTGCAGCTCGTGCACATAGCGAAGGTCGCCGGTGTCGATTTTACCGGCGGCCAGCGCGTAGAACATGAACGCGTCGTCGGAATCGGGGCTGTGGGCAACGCGAATGGTTCGGACAGGCATGATTGGATGCGAGTCTGTAGTGGTCGGCGCGCGGTTTGGCCTTACCGGACGGCCTTCTTTGCCTGGTCGATAGCCGCCGCGATCTCGGTTTGGTGCCGCTGATATTCAGGCTTGTTCGTCGCCAACTCGGACGCTTGCGCTGCGACGAGCCGCTCCTGCATCCGTTGGGCGGTGGCGGTGTCGCCCGCGTCGCGCGCGGTGGAAATGGCCAGGATGAGTCCCAGAAGATGAGTGGAGTCCTGGGCCAGAATCGTATCCGCCTGCGCTTGCGCGACGGGCGCCGCACCGGCGACTTCGGCGATGCGGCCCATGTCGTATCGCGAGTCGGCGTCCTGCCGCGGCAACATCATGTACGCCGAGATCCCCATTTGCGCGAAGAAGGCCGCGCTGTCTTTCTTGCCCTCGGAGTCCAGCCGCATGATGCGATCGTACAATCGATCGGCGCGCTCGCGCGGCGACATCGACGAGATGTCAGGGCCCCGCACCGGGGTCGGGCCGGCGCCATCGTCGGGCGGAGCCTGTGCGACCTCCTGTGAGGCGGCCGCGGGTGCCGGGCGCCGGCCGAACCGCTGGCCCGCGACCAGAGCGATGAGCGCAAGCAGCGCGATACCGGCAACGGCCCAGGGAAGCGCCGCATTGAACCCGCCGTGCTCGCTCGTGGGAGGCGTGTTCGTCGGTGCGGCACCAGCCTCCGCTCCGCAGCGGTGACAGAACTTGGCGCCCGGCGTGAGCGGCGCGCGGCAGGAGCCGCACGTCGCACCGGCGAGCGGCGCGCCACAATTGGCGCAAAATCGCCCGCTGGCCGGAGCGGCACAGCTCGGACAGGTACCAGGTGTGGTTGTAGAAGTGGCGGGCATCGCTGCGTCTGAATCAATGGTTCGATGGGAATGTAGCCGCAGCCGTGGCACGACGGCACTGCGCTCGCAATTCCCAGCGTCGAGGCGCCGAGCCTTGCACCGCCCATGCGGCTGCGCCGACATTCATGGCTGCGCCGCGAGACGAGATCTGCGCAGCGCCCATTCCACGACATGAGGACGTGACGTGCCGACGAAGAATCGATCGATCGTTCCCGACACGGCAGGGGCCACCAAAAAGGACATCCTCGAGCTGACGCGAACGCACGAGGTGCGATTTCTCCGTCTGCAGTTCACCGACATCCTCGGCGTGAACAAGAACGTCGAGGTGCCGGCGTCCCAATTCGAGAAAGCGCTCGATGCCAACATCATGTTCGACGGCTCATCGATCGAAGGGTTTGTGCGGATCGAGGAATCTGACATGCTGCTCGCACCTGACCTGAGCACGTTTCGCGTGTTCCCGTGGGGCGACGAGCACAATCGGGTGGCGCGTCTCATCTGCGACATCACGCTGCCTGACGGAACACCGTTCGCCGGCGACCCGCGCGCCGTGCTCAAGCACCAGATCGAGCGCGCACGCGCGTTGGGGTACACGATGAACGCCGGGATGGAAGCGGAGTTCTTCATGTTCAAGCAACCATCGGCCGGTGGACCGACGACGGAAACGCACGACGTGGGCGGCTACTTCGATCTCGCGCCGGTGGACTTGGGCGAAGATGCGCGGCGAATGATCGTCGATCTGCTCGAGAAGATGGGCTTCGAGGTAGAGGCGGCGCACCACGAGGTGGCGCACGGCCAGCACGAGATCGATTTTCGATATGCGGATGCGCTCACGACGGCGGACAACATCGCGACGTTCCGTTTCGTCGTGAAGTACGTGGCGCATCAGGTGGGTCTGGTCGCGTCGTTCATGCCGAAGCCGATCTTCGGCCAGAACGGCAGCGGAATGCACACGCACCAATCGCTGTTCAAGGGCAGCGAAAACGCCTTCTGGGACAAGAAGGCGCAGTGGGAGCTGAGTCCGATCGCGCTGCACTACATCGGCGGACTGCTCAGGCACGCGCGCGGGTTCAGCGCGATCACCAATCCGTTAGTCAATTCGTACAAGCGGCTGGTGCCGGGTTACGAGGCGCCGGTGAACGTGGCGTGGTCGATGCGCAACCGGTCGCCGCTCATCCGCATTCCGGACCGGCGCGGTGCGGGCACGCGGGTGGAGCTGCGCATGCCCGATCCGTCGGCGAATCCGTATCTTGCGTTGACGGTGATGCTGGCCGCCGGCCTCGATGGCGTCGAGACGGCGGCCGATTATCGGGAGCCGGTGGACGTCAACATCTGGGAGATGTCGTTCCGCGAAAAGCGCCGGCTGCGCATCGACGACCTACCGCACGACCTCAACGAGGCCTGCGACGAGCTCGAGAAGGACAAAGTGATCGGCGAAGCGTTAGGCAGCCACATTACCGAGCACTTTCTCGACGCCAAGCGCCAGGAATGGCGCGACTACATCACGCAGGTGAGCGCGTGGGAGCTCGAGAACTACCTCGAGAAATACTGAGCGCACCGCGATGCAGGCCGGGCCGCCCCGACGGGGACGGCCCGGCCGCTGTCGGCGCCTAACGATCACGGACGCTTTGTGGAATCGGGCGCCGGCTCGGTCACCGCCACTTTCCGCGTCGCGCGCCAGCCGTCTATCTCGCCGGCGAACGCATCGCCAAGCGACGCGACGCTCACCGAGTCGAGACCCGGCTGGTCGCTGTGCCCCTGCAGACGCGCCAGGCTCACCTTCGCTTTCTCGTACGTCGAGTCGATCGCCAGCGCCGCGTTGTACGCCTGTCCGGCGAGCGTGATGTGGCCCGTGCGCTCGAGCGCCAATCCGAGGTTGTTCTCGAACGACGGCACGCTGTCATCGATCTGCACGGCGCGCGCCAGCGGACCGAGCGCTTCGCCGTAGCGGCCGGCGCCGATCAGCAGCACGCCCATGTTGTTCATCGACCACGCATCCTGGGGATCGATGGCCAGCGCGGTGTGGTACGCGCCTAACGCATCATCCGCGCGGCCGGCGGCGGTTTCGACGCGGCCGAGGACGCGCCAGGCCTCCGCGCTGCCGGAATCGAGAGCCAGCGCGCGCCCGATCTGGCCGCGCGCGTCGCCGAGGCGGTGCTGGTCGAGCAGGACGCGGCTCGAGTTGATGTAGCTCTTCACGTTCTTGCCATCGAGCGCGATCGCGGATTGGAAAGCGGAATCAGCGCGGTCGAGCTGGCCGCTCTTCCACGCCGACAGCCCGAGCATGTAGAAGCCCCAGGCGTTCCTGGGACGCCGCTTCGTGTAGGCGTCGAACATGTCGGTGGCCGCTGCGTACTGCCGCGCGCGGAACGCCGAGTCGGCGGTCGCGTACGATACGTTAGGCGGAACCGAGTTGGCCGTCGTCGTGTCGGGCACGGGCGTGACAGGAGTGGGAGCGGCGCTGGCCACCGGCTGCTGCTGGACGGGAGCGTGCTCCTTTGACCCGCCGCAGGCGGCGAGGGCTAGAGCGGCTGCAGCGGCAAGGATGGGGTGGATCCGCGGGCGAAGCATGGCAAACCTCCATGAGTGAATCGGCGCGTGGCGCCGGACCGGGTTGACGTCTCCGGCCCCATGGAATGGCAAGCGCGCGGCCCGCTCCACGAGCCGTGCCCAACGAGCAGCGAAGTCGGCGCGGCGTATTCAGTTAGGCGCCAGGGGGGCGTCCGCCGGCCCGGCCCATCGTGTCCGGCCGGACACGGAATCGAAGACCCGCTCGTGTCCCGAGGGACACACGGCCAGTTCCCCTCGCGGCCCGTCGCTTCGCGAGACATCTTTCCGGGCGAAATTCGTTTGCGCGCCGCCCCGACGCGCGGACCCGTCCGCCGCTGCCATCGAGGATGCCGACAGCCGACTTCGAGACGTTTGCCCGCGTGTTGGACGGTCAGTATGCCCTGGAACGCGAAATCGGCCAGGGCGGCATGGGCGTGGTGTACCTCGCCCGCGACCTCAAGCTCGACCGCGCGGTTGCGATCAAGACGCTGCCTCCGCACCTGTCGAACGACTCGAGCATTCGGGAGCGATTTCTGCGCGAGGCGCGAACCGCGGCGGCGCTGTCGCACCCGAACATCGTGCCCATTTATCGCGCCGACGAGATCGATGGGCACGTGTTCTTTGCCATGGGCTACGTGGATGGCGAATCGCTGGCGGAGCAGGTACGAACTGCGCAACGGCTCGATCCTCGGGTAGTGCTGCGCGAGCTGCGCGACGTCGCGCGAGCGCTCGACTATGCCCACGCGCACGGCGTTATCCATCGCGACGTCAAAGCCGAAAACATTCTCGTCGCTCGCGGCTCGGGAAGCGCGATGGTCACCGACTTCGGTATCGCGCGGCTCGCCGAAGCCGCGCCTTTGACCGCGACGGGCCAGGTGCTCGGCACCGTCTACTACATGAGCCCCGAGCAGGTAACGGGCGAGCGTCTCGATGGACGCACGGATCTGTATTCACTTGGCGTGGTGGGCTATTTCGCACTCACCGGACGCTTTCCGTTCGAGGCGGAGCTGGCGTCGGCGGTGATCGTCGCACAGGTGACGAAGCTCGCGCCTCCGGTGCTCACCGTTGACCCCGCGGCGCCCCGCGCACTGGCCGAGATCATCGATCGATGCCTGGCAAAGGATCCGGCGGCACGATTTCAGTCTGGCGGAGAGCTGGCCGACGCGCTCGATCAAGTCGAGCGTGAGGTGGCGCGCGATGCGGTCAGAGCGGCGGCGGTACCCGAGGCCCCATCGCGAATCTCGGAAGACGAAGCGCACGCGATATGGACTCGCGCCGCCGAGCTGCAAGCGAAGACGGGCCTCGAATCGCGTCCGGTGCCCGTGCCCATGGCACGCGACACGACGGCGGATGCGAGTCGCACATCGGGCTACGATGTCAAATCCGTGCGCGAGGCCGCGATGGAGGCGGGCATCCCGGAGCAGTACGTCGAACACGCAATGGCCGAGCACGGACTCGTACGGTCGTTAGGCCACGAGGCTCCAGTCACGGTGCAGATCATCGATCTGACCCAGAAGTCGTCGATCGCATTTGGCACGCCGCCGGGGCTGGAGTTCGAAGCGGTCGTGCCCGGCGAGATGCTCGAGAGCGATTTCGACATGCTGGTTGACACGATTCGGCGATTGATGGAACATGCCGGCGCTGTGAACGCGACGGAGCGCTCGCTCTCGTGGGCGTCGATGGATGCGGCTCGCATCGTGCACGTGTCGGTGCAATCGCGCCACGGGAAGACGACGGTGCGCGCGGTGGAAAACTTCGGGGCATCGATCCGGCGGCGGCGCATCGCGCTGACACTCATCAGCATCTACTCCGGGGCCGGAGTGCTGATGGCGATATTTCCGCATCATCCTGTAGTGGCTGTGGCAGCCGGGCTCACCACGTTTGCCGGGGTCTTCGGCGTCGCGCGCACGTTTCTCGTGCGATCTGCGGCCAAGCACCGAGAGAAACTCAAGAGCCTGATGGAACGCCTGACCGGACAGGTGGGCGAATCGGTGGCGGCATCCGCGGCGGCGCCGAAGCCGCGGGACCGGCCGATGCTCAGGCGTTAGTCACGCGAGATGCGGTGCCGGCGCATGATCTTGAGCAGACTCGCGTGATCCGCGAGGCCGAGGTCGCGGGCGGTGCGGGTGATGTGCCAGTCGTGGCGCTCGAGCGCCGACACGATGATCTGCCGCTCGGCTTCGGCCTTGAGCTGCACGAAACCGCGCGCATCGCCTGCATTAGGCGGATGCGGCTGGGCGTCGTCCCGTACGTCCGCCGGGACGTGCTCGGCGCCGATCACAGCGCCGTCGGCGGCGATGATCATGCGCTCGACCGCGTTTCGCAGCTCGCGAACGTTGTTGAGCCGCCAGTCGTAAGCCATCAAGATTTCGAGCGCGTCTGGAGACACGCGCTTGGCGCGGAGCCCGAAGCGCTCGCACGTGCGCGCCACGAGATGCGCCAAGAGGTCGGGCACATCCGATAGCCGCTCGCGCAGCGGCGGCACGCGCAGCAAGTGCACGTTGATGCGGAACAAGAGGTCGCGTCGGAACCGGCCGTCGCGCACCTCCTGCTCCAGATCGCGATTCGTCGCCGCGATGACGCGCGCCGGGACCGGCACCGGCCGGTTGCTGCCTAACCGAGTCACCGCGCGCTCCTCGAGCACGCGCAGGAGCTTCGCCTGCGCCGGAGCGGGAAGCTCGCCGATCTCGTCCAGGAACAGCGTCCCGCGTCCTGCAGACTCGAACGCCCCTTTCCGCGAGGACACCGCGCCGGTGAACGCGCCGCGCTCGTGCCCGAACAACTCGCTCTCCACCAGCTGCTCGGGCAGCGCCGCGCAGTTCACCGCCACGAACGGCTCGCGCGCGCCGGCGCCCAGCCGATGCACGTCGCGTGCGACCAGCTCCTTGCCGGATCCGCTCTCGCCGATGATGAGCACCGCGCTCGGCACCGGTGCCACGCGCGCGATCGCGTCCTTGAGCGCGCCCATCGCCGGGCTGCCGCCTAACAGCGCGCTCTCGTCGTCGGCGTAGCGACGGAGCACTGTCACTTCATCGAGAATACGCCGGCGTTCGATCGCGTTCTCGATCTCGCGAACTACGCGTTCCACCGGCTCCGCCTTGTCGATGAACGCGTAGGCGCCGGCTTTGACCGCCTGGACGCATCGATCGAAGTTGCCGGTGCCGGTATAGACGATGACCGGCGTGTCCACGGCGCGGTCGCGCAGCGCGCGCAGGACGCCAAATCCGTCCATCACCGGCATCTCGAGGTCGAGAACGAGGCAATCGATCGCCTCGGTGTTCAGGACCTCGAGCGCTTGCGCTCCCGACGACGCCGTCAGCACGTCGTACCCGCCCAGGCGCCGCAGGTCGTAGGCGTACTGCTCCGCGAGCGGCGCATTGTCGTCGCACAACAGGATCGTCGTCATGGGTGTGAGACCGGGCCCGCCGGCTCGCCTCGGATGTCGTTTGGCGGCAGCGTGACCAGCACACGAGTGCCCGATCCGGGCTCGGTGTCGACGCGCAGCGCGCCTCCCAGATCGGCCACGAGCCGTCTCACGATCGACAGGCCGAGTCCGGTGCCCGCGGGCTTGGTCGTATAGAAGTCATGGAACGCGCGGTTCAATTGCTCGCGAGTCATGCCGCTGCCCGTATCGGTCACGGAGAGTTCGACGCCGCCGGCCGCTGCCGCCGTTCCGATGGTGACGGTGCCGCCGCGGCCGTTGAGTGCATCGCACGCGTTGGTCACGAGATTCTCGAGGATCCGGCGCAGCACGAGCGCGTCCGCACGAACCTTCGGTAGGCCGTCGGCCAGCGCAAGTGCGATGGTCGCGGATCGCGGCGCCGACGCGCCCGCGGCGACCGCGCGCGCAATCTCGTTGGCATCGCACGGCGCGACGTCCAGGCGGGGCGACAGGCGCGCGTAATTGCGCGCCAGCGTGTCCAGATAGTCGACGCTCGCATCGAGCGTCGGCCGGCGTTCGGCGAAGACGGTTGCGAGGCGGTTCGGCTCGTCGCGCTCGACCTGCGCGAGGTGACGCAGGACGTGTCGGATGGGCGCCAATCCATTCTTGACATCGTGGTTGACCTGGCGCGCGAGATCGCCGACCGCCGCGCGACGCTCCGCGTCGCGCTCGCGGGCGGCGCTCGCGCGCAGCCGGCGTGTCATCGCGCCTAACAGGCGCGACAACGCGCCGATCTCGTCGTCGCGCCCGGCGCTGAAGTCGACATCCAGCCGGTCCAGGTCGACGCGCGACGTTTGTTCGGCCAGCTCGCGAAGTGGACGGCTCACGCGGGCGGCGAGCCACGTGGACGCGAGGAGCGCACCGGCAGCCGTCACCGCCATGGCCGCAAAAAACCAGAGGTCTACACTGTGCTCCAGCGCGTCGAGCGCCGCCGTGGAACGCGAGAGCGCGAGCGACGCGGTCGCTACGCCGCGCGCGCCGCCGGCGCCGGCCGTGATGTACGGAATCTCGATGCGCGATACGACCGTCGCGTGCGATGCGCCTTGCACGTCGCCCGACCGGATGCTGTCGCCGCCGGCCAGCGACAGCGCCGTCGAGAAATCCACGCCGGGCGCGAGACGCCCGAGAAACGCCGAGTCGACCTGCACTCCGCCCACGACGGCGAAGCGGCGGCCCGCGAGCCTAACGGAATCGACTCGAGCCAGCACCAGCATCGGTCCGTCCGGCGTCCGCGCGTGCACGAGCGCGGCGCGGCGCACGGACGCGAGCAGCATCGGCAGATCCGGCTCGAGGCGGTCGTATTCGTTGCGAAAGTGGCCCGAGCTCAGAATCCGCCCGGACGAATCCTGGATCTGCAGCATCGAGAGCCCGGTGAGGCGCATCTCCCGGCCGGCGAGATCGAGCACGTACGCGCGGCCGGCGGCATCGCCCTGAAGAACGGCGAGGCGGAAGCGGTTGTCGTCGTCCAGCGCGGCGGCGAGCGACGACAGCCGGTCGCCGATCGACACGCCGCGCTGCGCCAGGTCTGCCGATGCGACGGCGGCGAGCGCCGCGGCGCGCCGTTCGTCCTGCGCCGTGAGACGCCGATCCATCTGTCGGCGCACGCCGACGGCGATCACCACGAGCGGCGCCAGCGCGACCACGCCGAAGGCGATCATGAGGCGCGTGCGAAACGTCACGGCGCTGCCTGCGCGGAATCGCCGATCGCACGAGCCAGTGCGGCGAGCGCACCGCCCGTTAGGCGGCGCTTGGCGATGAGCCGCTCGCGCGTCTCGATCAACGGAATCAGGCGCGTCAGCCCCGGATCCATTCCCGGCACGGCGCCGGCGCTGCAGTCCGGCACACGCGGGACGGCAACCACCGCGGCGAGAGCGCTCCCGCGCGCTACCCGGCGGGCGGCCTCACCCGCATCGACGCCTTCCGCCCGCAACGAACTACCGGCGCGCACGAGGGACGGGGAAAGCGCGGCCAGGAGCTCGCGCCGCGATGCGCCTAACGCAACCAGGCGGGCGGCGAGCGCGCGCGCGACATCGTCGGTGCGCGAATACACGATGCGCGGGCCGGCTGCAGCGCCGGCGGTTGTCGCCGTCGTCGCGCCGCCCGAATCGGTGCAAGCGCCGTCGCTCGCCATGCGTGCCGGACGTGCCTCGACGCGGACGGCGCCTATTGCGAGCTCTGTCCGCAAGATGTCGAGGGCCGACGCTGGTTCGCCATCGGTCGACTGGTCTCCCGCGCGCACGAGAAGCCCGTAGGCGCGATTCCAGCCTGATGGCACCGAGGTGAGGTCCGCGCGCGTTGCCGCATACGCGATGGCGTCGGGATCATCGGTGAGCAGCGCATCCACGCCGGCGTCGATCGCATCGCGCGCATCGCGCGCCGCCACCCGATGCACAATCAGCGCCGGTCCCGCGTTGGTACCCAGCGGCTCCAGGCGCACCGTGTCACCCGACCGAGCCGACAGTTGGTACGCACCGCTCAGCCACCCGGCTATCGAATCCGTTGCGTCCGTCACGGCAACGTCAAGCGACGCGGGCACGGGAGCAGGCGACGGCGCAACTGACGCGCCCTGATGCGAGCAACTCGCCAGCGCGACCACGAAGGCGATGCCGGACGAAATGCGGGCGTGAGTCACGACTGACGCGTGGTGGCGGGCAGTGAGTCGAAGATCCTCTCTCTTATGTTAGGACGAGTCGCCGCCGAAGTTCCCTGCTCCGCTCTCGCCGTGGCGCGCAACGCGTGCTATCGCGCCTGGTACGCCGCGCGTGACAATCGCATGCCCAACTGGTCGCCCAGCCCGAGCGCTGCGAGGCCGACGAGCAGGTGCAACACCTGGATGACCCAGTGCGCGCTGCCGACCATCAATCGGGTCTGCACAGCACCAAAGATCACCATGACGAGCGCCCACACCGCAACGAGCGCGACAAAGCCGCCGCTCACGTGCGCCTTTACGCCAAAGATGGCGAGCAGCCACAGACACACCGCGAGCAGGAGACCAACGACCATGTGCACCGGAATGAGGCCGAGCGCATGTCCGGTCCAGAAAATGATCCCGAGGATGATGAGGATGAGGCCGGAGAGCCGCACGAGGATGCGGAGTGTCGTCACTGCAGAATTCATAAAGGCGCTCGCAGGTTGGGCGGTCGCGTGGATCACCGTGTCGGAAAGTACCACTCATCGACAAGGTTTGGCGACCGAGCGATTGTTCCCGGCTGCGACCGTGAGAACCGCCCCTTTTCGCGGAAGGTCGGTCAGTGTTCCGCGGTCGCTTGCGGCACGACGACCAGCCCCAGCGGGACTTTGCGCAAGGCACGCCACGCGAACGTGTGTCCGCGTGCGTCGCGAATCAGCAACTGACTCGAGATGCCGCCGTCGAGGGCGACCGCGTGCCGGCAGCCGATGGCGCCCATGAGCGCGGCCATTTCGGGCGTCGTGAGACCGAACGGGACAAAATCCATCGCGCCGTCGAGCGCATCGAATCGCGTCAGCACCACCACGAGCCGGCGGTCGCGCAACTCGCCTAACGCGAGCCGCGCATCGCGGTGCGCGAGGTCGATGGCGGCCGCACCCGAGGCTGGCGCTTGCAGGGCGGCCGGTACGTCGCCATCTCCCTCGAGCAGCGTGGGGTAGGACTGGAACGCCGCCTCGACGCCGGAAACCGAGCGTGCGATGCTGTCGCCCGATATCCAATGCACGCGGCCGGCCGTGTCGATGACGACCGCTGTGGACAGCGGCCCGTGTCCCGGCGATAAAAACTGCCGCCCGTGCAACACGACCCATCCCCACGGCATGGAACCGACGAACTGCCCGGCGTTGAGCGCGACTCGTGCATCGTTAGGCGCGCGCGCGATGCTCCAGGCGGCGGCCACGCCGTTGCCGGCGAATGCGGTGTCCAGCCGGAGGGTCGTGAGGCGCGGGTCGATGCGCACGACCATCACACGAATGCGCCACGCTTCACCGCGCCCGCCCAGGCGCATCGATGCCCATTCGATTCCTGCCGCCACCGGCTGCCATGCCAACGCGTGCGCGATCTCCGGTAGCGGCGCCGTCCACCGCGCGGGCGCACGGTCCGAGCGCCACCACGTGCGCATCCCGTGGCTGCCCTCGACTGCGAGCGCGCTCGAGGGCAGCCCGGACACGCGGTGCGGCGGCGTTGCGGGCGCAGCGACCGACGCACAGAGCGCGAAGGCCGCTGCGCCCGCCAGGCGTCGTCCGACCATCAGGTCTGGCTCGCCTTTTCGATGTCCTCGATCAACTGGTGCAGCTGGGCAGCCTTCGCGCCTAACGCATCGACTTCCTTTTGGCTGTAGCCCGGAATGCCCCCGCTCCGATTCTGATTCGCGAGGAACGTCAGGATGCGTTCGCGCGCGGTGCCGAACTGCGGAGCCGTCAGGCCGCTCTTCCTCGCGCCGGTTACTTCGGCCGTGTCCTGGGTGGCGCGAATCGAGTCGCTGAGCGCGTCTTCCAGTTTCGAGAGCGCATTGCGCTGGACGCGCCACGCCGGCTCCGGCACCGGCTTCCCGCACTTCGCGTCCGCCGCGGCCGTGTCTTCCTTGGCATTCGGATACGCCGCCTGCATGAGCTGCATCTGTATTTTGCGCACGCCTGCCGTATCGCCGCGGGCGTTCGCCTGTGCCATGGCCTGTGCCGCTTGCATGTATCGCTGCTGGAAAGCCGGATCGCTCATCGCTTTCGCCTGGGCTTCCTTGGTGTGCGTCTGCTGCAGCGCGTCGAGGGTCTGGCTGCGGCACCCATCGATCTTGGACGAGCTGCTCTCGTACGCCTGTTCATCCTTGTCGTGCGCGTCGGCGATCTTGGAGCGCTGGTCGGACGCGGCCTGACGCCGTTTGATCATCGCTTGCAGGCCGTTCTGCCCGGAGCCGACGAGAATGCTGCGCTCCGCCGTTAGGCCGGCGATCATCTGATCCACCTGCGCGCCGCCGAGCTCTATGGTGGTTTCGTCGTACACGGGGGCCGGACCTGCCGCCTTGGCCGAACCCGGCGAGGCCTTGTCGACGGCCTTCTTCACGAGTTTGCCGAACTGCGCGTGCGCGGTGGCGGGCATCCATGCCGCGAACGCTGCTGTCGTCACGACCAGGAGCGCGCGTCGCGCCCAGGATCTCAGAGATGCTGTCGGTGCACGCATGGCGCTCCTCCACATGGTGTGATCCGGCGACTGGTGGGTGCGCCAAGCTATGGTCTCTCTGTCGTTTCGGCATCAACGATGTCAACACATTGGGCGCCGATACTTTGCGTGCTCGGCGTCGGTGCACGGGTGCGCGCCGATGCACCGCGGGGGCGACGCATCGTGCGCCGCCCCCGCGTGCCCGTCCACTGCGCGTGTCGCGTTAGACCGGGAACAGCATCTCGCGATACTTGGGCAGCGGCCACTGGTCATCGGGCACGAGCAACTCCATGGCGTCGCAGCTCGCGCGCAGCTCGGCCATGCGATCGGCGCCTTCGGAGGTGAGCAGCTTGGCCTGCGTGAGGGGGTCGGCGTGGAGGTGATCGGCCTGATCGATCACCTTGGCCAGCGCCGTCCGGCGCTTCTGGATCTGCTGCGCCACGGTGCCGACCTCCTTCGCCGTCTCGAGCTCCGGAATGACCGTTAGGCCAAGGTCCTTGGCTTTGGCGGCGGTGTCGATCAGCGCGCCGTGGTAGGCGAAGGCCGCCGGCAGCACCATCGTGTCCACTATCTGCCGCACCGTGTGCAGCTCGATGAGCATGTCCTTGGTGTAGCGCTCCATGTGCACGTGGAACCGCGACTCGAGCTCCTCGCGCGTCAGGATGCCCAGCCGGTCGAACAGCGCGCGGGCGGGCTTGGTGATCAGCTCCTCGAGCGCCTCCGGCGTCCGGCGCAAGTTAGGCAGCCGCCGCTTCGCCGCTTCCTTGACCCAGTCGTCCGAGTAGTTGTTGCCCTCGAAGCGGACATCGGCGGTCTCCTTGAACGCCTTACGCACCACCTTGAGCACGGCGTCGTCCACCGATTTCGTGCTCTGGAGCGCGGCCTTGAGCTGCTCGGTCAATTCGCCGATCGCTTCGGCGACCGTCGCGTTGAGCACCATCACGGGGAATGCGATGGTCTGCGAGCCGCCCACGGCGCGGAATTCGAACTTGGCGCCGGTGAAGGCGAACGGCGACGTGCGGTTCCGGTCGGTGTTGTCCTTCTGGATCTCCGGCAGCTTCGCCACGCCCAACTTGATCATCGCCTGCTCGGCGTTGCTCGGCGAGGTCTTGGCGTTGGCGATGTCGTCGATGACGCGCGTCAGCATGTCGCCCATGAACACCGAGATGATGGCCGGCGGCGCTTCGTTGGCGCCTAACCGGTGCTCGTTGCCCGATGTCGCGACACCGGCGCGCAGCACGGCCGCGTGCTTGTGCACCGCCTTGAGGACGGCGGCGAGGAAGATGAGGAAGCGGAGGTTCTGGTGCGGCGTCTTGCCGGGCTTGAGCAGGTTCACGCCGTCGAGCTCGTTGTCCGACGCGATCGCCATCGACCAGTTGCAGTGCTTGCCCGACCCGTTGATGCCGGCGAACGGCTTCTCGTGCAGCACGGCCTGCAGTCCGTGGCGCAGCGCGACCTTGCGCAGCGTCGCCATCACCAGCTGGTTGTGGTCGACCGCGACATCCGTCTCCTCGAACATCGGCGCCATCTCGAACTGGCTCGGCGCCACTTCGTTGTGCCGGGTGACGATCGGTACGCCTAACTTGTACAGCTCGTGCTCGACCTCGGCGATGCACGCCTGCACGCGCTCGGGAATGCCGCCGAAGTAATGGTCTTCGAGCTGCTGGCCGCGCGGCGGCGCCGCGCCCAACAGCGTGCGGCCGGCCATCACGAGATCGGGCCGCATCGCGAAATGTGCGCGGTCGATGAGGAAGTATTCCTGTTCCGGTCCGAGCGTGGTGTACACGCGGTACACGCCGCGGTCGCCTAACAGTTCGAGCAGGCCGATGGCTTTCTGCGACAACACGTCCGAGCTGCGCAGCAGCGGCGTCATCTCGTCCAGCGCTTCGCCGTTGTAGCCGATGAACACGGACGGAATGCACAGCGTGCGCGTGTTGCCGGATTCGACGATGAAGATGGGACTGGCCGGGTTCCACGCCGTATAGCCGCGCGCTTCCCAGGTCGCGCGGAGGCCGCCCGACGGGAAGCTCGACGCATCCGGCTCGCTCTGGATGAGCTGCTCGCCGGTGAACGATTCCATGGGCTGGCGGTCATCGTCGAACGACAGGAAGGCGTCGTGCTTCTCTGCCGTTAGGCCGGTTTGCGGCTGGAACCAGTGCGTGAAATGCGTGACGCCGCGCGAGATCGCCCATTCCTTGATCACCTGGGCGACGGTCGGCGCGATGTCCTGGTCCAGCTTCTTTCCGTGGCGGATCGAGGACAGGAGCTTGGCGTACACGTCGCGCGGCAACTTGGCGCGCATCTGCCTAACGCCAAACGTGTTGACGCCGAAATATTCGGATGTCGGGGGATGTGCCGGCGGCGTGCTGCCGTTCGTGCGGGCGCCGTCGTGCACGGGACGGTCCGTGATGTCCCTGAGGATCGCCTTGCGAGTGATGGTTGATGGCATCGGTCGACCTGGTTGGCGGGTGGCGATGTGGCCTGGAGCAAGAGATTCAAGAGGTGCCAGTGCACCATGAATTTTGCTCTACCTGCACAAACTACACCGCAGACCGGCCAATTTCCAGCCAAAGCTTGCCACGCGGCGCCACGATTGTGCAGTTCCTGCAGATTCCGGTGAACAGCGCGCGCACTCTACCCGGCCGGCTCAGCACCCCCAATGGGCGCCCGGCCAAAGGCTTAGCGCGACACCGGGCCGCGCCGAGCCTTGCCGTCCACGAGCACGCCGGCACCCTGCCGGCACCTGCCCCAACCTCCAAAACTTTAGTGCGCTACATCTTCACCAACTCGACCCGACGATTCTCCTGGCGTCCCTCGGCCGTCGTGTTCGACGCGATCGGCTTGCTCGAACCGTAGCCCTTCGTCGACAGACGTGCCGCATCAATGTGCGCCGTCGTCACCAGATACTGCTTCACCGCCGCCGCGCGCCGCTCCGACAACGACTGATTGCTCTCGGCGCTGCCCACGTTGTCCGTGTGCCCTTCGATCATCAGCTTGAGGTCGGGGTGTGCCGTCAACATGTCGCTGATGCTTTTGAGCGTCGGGGTGCTTTCGGCGCGGATCTGGTTGGAGCCCACGTCGAACAGTATGCCGTGGGTGGCCACCCGACCCTTCGCCGCCAGCGCGTCGTACAATGGCTTGCCGCCTTCGGCGACTCGGATATTGCTGATGGATGCCGGGTCCGCCTGGTTCCCGTTCACCAAAATCCAGATTCCCTTCGTGCGCCCGAGTTGGGCCTTGGGGACGTTCGCGACGCGTACGCCGTTCAGGTACGCCTTCACGTAGGCGCCATCGGCCATGACCGCGACGTGCGTCGGGTGTTGAATCGCATTGGCGTCGAGGTGCACCTCGGCGGTCACCGGGCCGGCGACTCCCCCATAGTCCGGTCGAAACTCGATCTTGGACATTCCCGCCGTCGCGACCGCCGGATCGGCGAACTGGATTGCATTGACCCATCCCTGGGTGCGATCGCCGTCGAAGTCGAACTCGACGGTGAAGCGCTGCGGCAGCATCTCGGGAAGAGGAATCTTGACCTGGCCCAGCCCGGTCGCCCGGAGGAAGCGGGCGCCATTCGACTCGGCGACTTCGAAATTGCCCGACACGAGATCGAGCCGCTTCGGGAAGTCGCCGATGTTGTCTCCGGCGAAATCCTCGGCGAAGAGCACGCGGTCGCCCGGCACGAAATCGTAGTTGACTAACACTGTGTTAGACATTGGAGCGGCCGCCGTCGCATCGGCGCCCGTCGCGCTCGCGCTGTCGAGCACCGGCTGCGCGGCCGCCGCGGCCTGCGACACCGCGGCGCTGATCGCCGCCGCGGAGTCGGCGCTCGACACCGGCTTTCCGCCGGCGTCGGTCACCTTGATGGGCTTTCCGCTCGCCTTTGCCTTGGAGATGCAGGCGATGTCGGTCACCGCACAGACGACCGCCTGCGCCGCCTTGTTGACCGCGCTGTCCATGGCCTGATTGGCCTTGTCGTTGGCGACCTGCTTTGCCTTGCTGCCTAACTTGCTGAAGATGCTCTGGCCCGCCGCCGGCGCGCCCGCGCCGACGAACGCCGCACACGCCAGTCCGAGCACTGCCGTCACGTGACGCATGAGTCTCGACTCCACCGAAGGTTCCGCCTAACCGCCATCGACACCGCTCCGCATCACCCCACACGACCCGTGCGGACGAAGATACTACGCCAGGGAACAACTGGCACGCACCCCGCGATCTGCCACGGCGCGCCCGCTACCCCGCCCGCTCGCAACTGCCCAGTCCGCCAACTGGGCGCGGCCGGCATCCGAGACGCACGCCGCCGGCCGAGCGAGAAAATCACGCCCAACCAGACGTTTCATCCGCATGGCGAACGATGCGCCGACGCCTGTACCGGCTCCGGCTCTGTCCCTCGACGCCATAGGTAATCAGCCCGGCACGCCGACTTCAACAGCCTCAACACGTTGAGCGACCAAACCTTTCGACTCATCACGCTGGGCCAACTGGCACTGATCGCTTCCGACGGGTCCGAGGATGCGTCGCTTGCCACGCGCCGGCGAAAGCTCGCGCTGCTCGCCGTCCTCGCGACTGCGGGCCGCCCGCTGTCGCGCTCCGTCCTCGCCGAAACGTTCTGGGGCGACCAGCACGAAGAGCGCGCCCGGCACTCGCTGAGCGACGCCCTGTCCCACCTGCGCCGGGTGCTGGGCCGCGACGCGATCGCGTCCCGGCAGACCGACGTGTGGATCGCTCCCGATTGCCGACTGAGCGTCGACGCGCTCGAGCTCACCGCTGCGTCGACGGCGCGCGATGCTGCGCGCGTCGTGCAACTGTATGGGGGCCCATTCATGGACGGCGTATGCGTGCCCTGCTCGTGCACGTTCGAGCAGTGGGCCACGCGCGAGCGTGAGCGCCTCGAGCGAGTGTTCCTCGCGGCGTGCGACGCTCGGTGCTTCGCGCTTGCACGGGCCCGCGACTGGGACGAGTGCGCGACGCTCGCCTCCCGGTGGCTCGCCATGGCGCCGCTGTCCGTGGACGCGGCGCTCTATCGTCTCAATGCGCTCAAGGCGCCGATGACGCGCGATGCGCTCGCCCGAGCGCTCGTTGCGTACGATCGGCTCGTCCGCCGGTTGCGCGACGAGTATGACCTGGCGCCGGATCCGCGAGTCTCGGCGCTGGCCACAGACATCGCGGCTTCCCTCCGGGCGACGCCGCCGACACCAGCGATGCCGGCCGATGCCCCGGCGAGCGCCGCGCCCGCGGAGGACGTACCTGATCACCAAGCGTCGGCCAGACGCATCCGCCGCGCATCGCGTTGGCTCACGGTAGCCGGAAGCATCGCGATCACAGTGCTACTTGCGGCGCCGAGCAGTCGCCCGGCGGTCACCAAGCTGGCCATGGCACCCGTCGTCGCCATCGCGCCGGTGCGGGTCTTGGATGCGAGCGCATCGAGCGCGTGGATCGGCGACGGCATCGCGCAGCTCCTCGCCGCCGACCTGGCCGACTCCAGCTCGCTCACGGTAGTGCCGCCGGAGCGCGTCCTGAACGCCGAAAACAGCGCAGGGACTGTATCCGACGAAGCGATTCACGATTTGGGAGAGCGCCTGGGCGCTACCTGGATCGTGGATGGCGGTTTGGTGCACGGCGATACGCTGTACATGCTCGACATCAGCGTCCGTGAAGCGTCATCGGGGAGAGTCATCCGGCTCTTCACCGTTTCCGCGCCGGACATGGTCGGGCTGGCGCAGCGAGCCGCGTCGCGATTGCGGAGCACAGCGCTTCAACCGTCGGCGATCGCACACGCCGGCCGGGACTCGGTCGAGAGGAGCGCCGCCAAGGTGGGCCACTCCTGACAGCATCTGCTGTCCCTGAGATCCTGCCAATAACGCAGCGCGCATGGCATTGAGGACGGTGCCAAAACGGTCTTGCGACCGTGATGCGTACGGCCATACGTGCTGATCCTGCACGAATAGGCCGACAGGGCGGTTCGGCCGCACCCCAAGCCTGACATAGCCGGTGCCCAAGCGCGCCGCTGCCCACGGAGCGAAGTCGCGGACGACAAAGATCTTCGGTCAGGCGCCCGATCATTGGAGCGCTCTGTTACACGTCGGTCAGCGCTTCGTCCCGAGAGTACGCTCTGCGCCACCGAAGCCATCTCCGTGGAAGTCATCTCATTCAGTGGGCGCTGCCAACGGCGCGTGAGCGCTTTGGCGCACCGCTAGACCCACACCGCCTCCCATACTCGCCGTGAGCACGCGTCCTCTCATTGCTTCGCTGCTCTGCGTCATCGCCGGCGCTTGCTCCGGCGGTTCACCAACCATTCAGCTTGGCGTCGCCGGTCCTTTCGCCCAGCCGTTCGGCGACATGACCAAGAAAGGCATCGAGATGGCCATCGCCGAGGTCAACGACTCGGGTGGCGTCCGCGGGAAGCATCTCGAGCTCGAGGAACGCGACGACGGCGCTGACGGCGCGAAGGCGGCCGGCATCGCGCAGGACTTCGTCGCAAACCAGGCCGTCGTCGGCGTTATCGGGCACGTCACGTCGGGCGCGATGGTCGCCGCCGCGAAAGTCTACGACGGCGGGCGGCTCCCGGCGATTGCAACGTCGGCGACCACACCGGAGTTGACCGGAATGTCGCCGTGGGTGTTCCGCGTGATCTCCAGCGACTCGAGCAACGGCATCACGATCGCGCACTTCGCCGAGGCGCTGGGTCGCAAGCGAGCGGCGGTGCTGTACGAGAACGATGCGTATGGACGCGGGCTCGCCTCGAGTTTCCGGCGCGCCTTCAACGGGGACATCGTGAGCATCGATCCGATTTCCGCCGACATCACGAACGCCGAACCGTACATCGCGTACTACAAGACGCGATCCCCCGACGTGGTGTTCGTGGTCGGCACGCAGAACTCGGGGCTCGTGGTGCTGCGCGAAGCGAAACGCGAGAAGTTTTCGAGCGATTTTCTGGGGGGCGACGGCTGGACCGGCATCGTCGCCGACACGGCGATGGCCGAGGGGACGTACGTCGGCACCGCGTTCACCGTCGAGGATCCTCGCCCCGAGGTGCAGCGCTTCGTATCCGATTTCCGCGCGCGCTACCATGAAGTCCCCGACGCGTACGCTGCGTTAGGCTACGACGCGGCACGGATGATGGCGCGAGCGGTGCAGGAGGCCGGTCCCGACCGCGCGGCGATCCGCGCATATCTGGCGTCGCTCACCGACGAAACCGCGTACCATGGTATCACCGGCGTGTTGCGCTTCGGCCCGGGCGGCGATCCGGTCATGTCATCGTATCGTGTGACCCGCGTGCGCCATGGCGCGTTCGAGCTCGTGACGCCCGGCGCCGGGAGCAGCCGATGAGCGAGGCGACCTTCACGCCGCTCCGGCGAACGACGACGATTCGCGCGCGTCTCCTCCTCGGCTTCGGCGCGCTCGTTCTGCTCCTGATCACCGCCGGGGTGCTGGCACGTCTGTCGATGAGCGCCACGGCCAACACCGTGGATCACGTGCTGGAAGACATTCAGCGCGAGAACCGGCTCGCCGCGGAATTCACCGCCGACATTGCCCGCGGGTTAGGCGCGGCGAACGCCTACCTCGCGACGCGCGACTCGGCGACCGGAGAAGCGTTCCGGCGGTTCAGCTGGGACGCGCACGACGTCCAGCGTCAGATGAACGCGCTGCCGCGTCAATCGGCCGATGAGATCGCGCTGATCGCGGACATCGACACGCGGTTGAGCGACGTCGAAGTGCGCTACAACCTCGCGCACCGCCTGCTCGATCTGGGCCGCGGGCCGGCCGCGCAGCTCCAGGCCGCCGCCGCGCGCCCGGTGGTCGACACGCTGCTGAGCCAGATCGATCGGCTAGGCAGGTTCAAGGCGAACAAGCTGGTGGTGGCCTCGGCGCAGCTGCGCGACGACACCGACCGCCGCTCGCTCCTGCTCCTCGCCGTCGTGGCCGTTGCGTTAGGCGTCGCGGCGACGATCACCATCCGCACCGTCCGGTCCATCGATCGTCCGCTGCGCGCGCTGGTCGGACACGCGCGCCAGTTGAGCGGCGGCGATCTCACGGCGCGTACCACCGACCCCATGCCCGAAGAATTCCAGCGCCTGGCCGAGGCAATGAATCACGCGGGCGACTCGCTGTCGAAGGTGGTGTCCGTCACGTCCGGAACCGCGCAGCAGGTCGCCGGCTCGGCTACCGAACTGGCCGAGGCGTCGACGCAGATCTCAGACGCCGCGAGCCAGGTCGCATCGGCCATGTCCGATGTGACGTCCGGCGCGTCGAACCAGGTGCAGCAGCTCCGCGATATCGACGGCGCGCTGCAGGTGATTCGCCAGCGCGCGGACACCGTGCGCGGCGGCGTACACGATGTGACTGGACTGGCACACGAGATTGCGGAATCGTCGGCGGCGAAACGACCGGAGCTCGAGCGCGCCCTCGACCTGCTCCTCCAAATCAAAACTACGGTCGAAACCGCGGCGACCGAGGTGCAGTCGCTGAACGACACGACCGCGACGATCACCACGTTCGCGGATACCGTGCGGGGCATCGCCGACCAAACGAATCTGCTGGCGCTCAACGCGGCGATCGAAGCGGCGCGCGCGGGCGACGCCGGTCGTGGCTTTGCGGTAGTTGCCGCCGAAGTGCGCAAGCTCGCCGAGCAGGCCCGGTCCGCATCGGCGACGGTGGTGCAGATGACGCGGTCGATCACCGAGCGCATGGCCCGCACGACGGAAGCGATGCAGGACGGCGTGACGCATGTTGCCGAGATCGAGCGAGCCGCGCGCGGCATGGACGACGCGTTGTCGGGAATTGCATCGGCGTCGGAACGGACGCGCACCGCGGCATCCGGCGTGGGTTTGGCCGCCGAAGAGAATCTGCGCGCGGTGGAGCAGGCGGCGACGGGCATCGCCGCCATCGCGCGCGTTGCGGAATCGCACGCCTCGGCGGCTGAAGAAGTGACGGCGTCGAGCGAAGAGCAGAGCGCCGCATGCGAGCAGATGAGCGCGACCGCCGCGACGCTGCACCGTGGCGCCATGAGGCTCCGCGAGCTCGTCGACGGGCTCGGCGCTCGCACGAACGGTAACGGGACGAACTGATTGAGAATGGAATCGGGACGCGTGGTGATTCGGACGACGGGCGCCTGACGGCGCCTCGGTCAGCGGAGGTGACTTGCCTCTGCGCGATCCTCGCAGCAGCGTACACGCGTATACCCAATCGATTCTCAGGGGCGCAGCGCTTTCCAAGGCGTCAGCGCTTCTCCAAGGCGGCGCCAGCCGCCGCTTCCTCCGCTGGGAGCTCCCGTGCCGCTACTTCACAAGATGACGACCACCACCATGTCGCTCGATGGCTACCGCGTGGTGCAGAATCTCGGAATCATCCGGGGCATTGTCGTGCGGTCGCGATCGATCGTCGGCAATCTGGGTGCAGCGTTGCAGACACTGGTGGGCGGCAACATTTCGTTGCTCACGGACTTGTGCGAACGCACGCGCGAGGACGCCTTTCAGCTCATGTTGACGCACGCATCGGAGGTTGGCGCGAACGCCGTGATCGGCGTGCGATACGATGCGACTGAGGTCATGAACGGAGTGACCGAAGTGCTCTGTTATGGCACAGCCGTCGTGGTGGAGGCCCAACCGGGTGCGGCGCTCTAGGATCGAACGCGCCACACTTGTCTCCTCGTGGTGCTCGTCCTATGCTGACCGTACGAGACTCGCATCCCGCGTCGAGTGGAGAATCATGCCCCAGCCTCGCATCGTACACATTACCGTTAGGAGTCGCGCCGCGGCGGCAGCGTTGGGCGTCGCGGCGCTCGTGGCGGGCGGCGTGTTGCTCGCCTTCGGATTGACGCTCGTGGCGGGCGCGGCGGTGGTGGGTGCGGCCGCGGGCGGCGGGTTGTTGCTGTATCGGCGGTTGACGGGGCGCGCGGGGCAGCGCGTCGGTTCGCGCCACGGGCTCGACCCGTCGCTGGAGGTGTTTCCCGTGCGCCGGTCCGATCCGCCCGGCCTGCAGCCGCGCTCGCGGTAGGCACGGGATCCGCCTAACTGGAACCGGCCGGGCCGCCGGCGCGCTTAGCGCGAGTTAGGCAGCCGCTCGACCGTCGACTTGAACGTCTGCGTGATCGGCGCGCCCTCCGAGATGGCATTCTTTTCGGTGAGGTCGATCCGCTGCGTGGACTGGGATCCCAGATACACGCCGTCGTGGCTGATCACATGGATGGCGTTCGCCGAGCCCTGGCCCAGCAGCGTCACGCGCTCGCTGTCCGGCGCCGCGGACGACATCCCGCTCTGCACGATGTCGGTGTGCCGGACCACCCGCCATGCACGCTG